>NZ_NISU01000001.1:1759530-2060220 GCF_002335805.1 Bacillus sp. FJAT-45350
TTTGAAATCCGTCTCTGATCGTTACATCACGTATTTCTACTTCTTGTGGAAATATCAATTTACTCACTCTCCGTTACAAATTTAATAGTTTCAATTACTTAGAAAAAATCAATTCTCATCCATTAACATATCTGCCCTTGATGATTCAGGGTACTTCGAAATGTAAAATTGGTAATCGGATTTAATATGTTCTCTCATAAGAGTCTCAGCAGCTTTAGCATCTCTCTCGCAGATTGCTTGCCAAATTGCTTCATGTTCATCAGAACCAGTTTCTAGACGTTGTGATGAATTAAGTATAAGATTTCGATAAAACAAAATTAAAGAATTCAACTGATTCATTAATTTTTTCAAATATGGATTTCCACTAATTTCTAAAATCATGTCATGATAACCACTACTTAGCTTTTTCAAATTATGGAGGTCGTTCCCTTCTATTGCAACTTTCATTTCTTTCATTAGCTGATTAAATTGCACTAGCTGAACATCATTAATTCGAATGGCTGCTAGATATGCTGCAGTAGGCTCCAAACTTAATCGGCATTCATAAAGATACTTAAAATCTGAATTGGTAGCTCTATAAACTCTTACCCCTCCACGTGGGTGTACCGTCACTAAACCTTCACTTGAAAGTCGACGAATTGCCTCTCGAATTGGACTACGACTAACTCCAGTTTCTTCTACAATTTTCTGTTCAACCACCCGCTGCCCAGGTGGAATGTCACCGCTTACAATTTTATTGTGTAAATATTCATATACTTGTGTTTGAAGAGTTTGTGATTGATTACTATTATTTATCATTAATACCACACCTATTATTATTATGAAAACACATTAATTATAGCACAATTACATGTTTCTGGTTTCATTTTCCATCATACAACTTCCTCAATAGATATTGCATGTTTAGTAATAGTAAAAGGTAACCCTAACTTTTTTAGTACATTATAACTAATTGAATATTTAAACAATGTATACATTATTACGCACGAGTTAACTTCCCTTCTTAGTTGCTAACCTCCTTTTTCAGAATATTAAAATATTGTATACAAATAGAATAATAAATTAAATACTGCTTTATTGCAAGTGTTTTTATAAAAAAATGAATTTTTAATTTTTTAAAACCTAAAATGTTGTTTAATGCGTGTGAAAGAAATATATCAGTAGGGGGATTTATTATTACTTGAAGTATATTATCTCTAGCTATAAAGGAATAGAGAACAGTCCTCTATTCCTTATATTGGAACACGACTTTTACTTCCCACCTAATTCTACTGCACGCTCATAAATCTCTTGTCCTGCAAACCCTTTCGCTTCCATATCATTTATCCATTTTTCAACTAAATTCTCGACAGCTTTTTCCCATGGTGTTAAATCATTTAATTCAATTAACGTAATCCCTTCTTCATTTATTGTATTAAGTGCACTTTCACCAGAAGCATCAAAGGCAGCTCCGGCTTTTGTTGCGTAGTCACTTCCAATGCTTGAAATTAGCTCTTGGTCAGCTGAAGAAAACTCATTATATGCATCAGTGTTCATTACTGTAAAAAATGGTGTTAACGAAAAATTACCTACAGTTATATAACTGACTACATCTTTAAATGAATAATCATCGATTGTAGAGAGTGGTGCCATAGCTGCATCAACCGCCCCTCTCTCTAATGCTTCATAAACCTCCCCCATTGGCATTGAAACAGGAGTTGCACCAAACGCTTCAAGAATCTCATTTGCTAAAGATGACGGTGAACGTACTCGTAAGCCATTTAAATCTCCTACTGATTCAATCGGTTTATTGGCACTTAAAATTTGTGCTGGCTCAGCTGCAAATAACCAAAGAGGAGTTGTATCACCATGTTCTTCTTGTAGGTCTGAGAATTCGTCATATAAAGTCCAAAGTATGCTTGCACCTTCCTCAGCTGAACTTGCAATAAATGGGAGCTCAACTACAGAAACGAGTGGGAAACGACCAGGTGTATAACCGTGAACACTCAATGAAATCTCCGCCGTCCTTGTAACTGCCATATCATATTGTGATTCAGGATTACCTAATGCTCCTGTCGCATAAATTTCTGTAGTTATTCTGCCATCTGAAGCTTCTTCTAATTCTTCAACAAATGGTTCAACTACATTTGCGTGAATTGCATGCTGTGGTGGAAACAGATGTGAAAAGATTAATTCATGCTCTTGAACTTCCTCAACTCCACTATCATGATTGCTATCCACACTAGTATCTCCGTCTTTTATCGTGCTTTCAGATCCACAGGCAGCTAGCATGAGCATTGTTAAAAAAGAAGCCGAGATTGTAAATATTGTCCTTTTGCTTTTTTTATACATACCTTCTATCCCCTTTTTAATTTACTAGTACAAAGTATAATTAGTAGATTAATTTTATAAAAACATGCTAATATTCATCACACCAAGTACTGCCTGGTCTGGTATAATCGTCCGAGATATTATTTTCCACTCTCCATTTTCGTTCCGAATAATATCTTCACGTTCACCGCATAATTCCTCAATAGTTGATTCAAAAGCTCTGCTTCTCTTAAATAAGAAATAGCTTCTAACCTTATATTCATTAGAGTTATCACCTGGAAACGCGATAATATTACTAATAAAATGCCTTTGCCTAGGAGCAGGGTTTTCAACCCATGCTGATTTTGAATAAAGTCTTTCTGCTCTCGTCGTAAGACTTGCTTTTGTTTCTTCATAATAGCAAAAATCATCAAGCAAGTTTTCTCCCCTCTTGTTATCTGTCGTCACACGAAGAGGCATCCGGTAAACAATCTCTTCACCTAATAAGTTAAGCCATTCCCTATATTTTCGTTGGTCAAGTAAGTGGGCTTCTTGATAGAGAAACATACTTATTTTATGTTGCAATTCATATCCTACAAATTCATCTTGTAATTGGGGGTTCATGTAAGCTTTTCCTCCTTTGTATCTGACGTTTCCTTCGTTAAGAGCTCAAGCCAATATTTATGCATACTCCTTGCTACTGCATCCATATATGCAGAAGGATAAGCCTTACCTGGTCCAATAAAATCCTTATCAGGCTCTACCTCATCAATCCCAATAAGATAGTTTAATATATTGTTGTAGCTTAGCTTTTTATCTCTTGACATTAAGCCTTTATTTGCATCTACAATTCGTGCCCAGTTTTCTGTATCGTCTTGTTCTAACGTTCCAGAGGCACCAAAAGTCGTAACAAATGCCCGATATGATTTATCTTTGTATTCTTGAGGAAAATCTTTATCTATCAAACACCAAACCCAGATTTCAACTTTATCAGGTCCAAGAGGTCGCCAAACCCTGAAATTAATATGGTTGTAACGATTTTCTTCAGATCCATTTACTGATGAGATAAACGATAAATTTGGGAAGACTCCGCCAACAAAGACAGTTGTTTTTTCTAGCAACTCATATTGAGAGGGACTTAAGTTTCTCTGAAACATTGGTCGTAATTCTTCTGGTGTTCCCATAAACGGTACCTTAGATTTCCCTGTTTTGGAGGTGATTACATTAATCCCATGTCCATGCTCTAATACGACTTGATGTCCATATCCTGCAT
Organism: Bacillus sp. FJAT-45350; assembly: GCF_002335805.1. Classification (NCBI taxonomy): domain Bacteria; kingdom Bacillati; phylum Bacillota; class Bacilli; order Caryophanales; family Bacillaceae; genus Bacillus; species Bacillus sp. FJAT-45350. Next base: position 1,763,093 of record NZ_NISU01000001.1, read on the forward strand.
AAAATGGATCAGGTTGAGTTACACCCATTTCTACGACAGAACGATGAGTTGTTTGAACGTGATAAGGATCAGCGGCAAAGTTTTCACTTGTCATTTTCCAGTTAGCCTTTGCTACCCATCGGTGTGGTACTCCTATTACTTCCATACCACTATCACTTCTACCAAGAAAAATATCTAAATACCATTTCATGTCACCTAAATATTCTTCTAACGGCATTGCATTTGGATCCAAATTTGCAAATATCAAACCTTGGTAACTTTCAATTCTAGGAACAGGACGAAGACCCCACTCTGTTTTTTTCATGCTATCTCCATAGATTTTTTCACCTGCAACGACACCGACTAACTCACCATCTAAATTAAAACTCCAGCCATGGTAAGGGCATGTAAACGTTTTCTTTTTTCCGTAATCTTCAGTGCATAGATGAACTCCTCGATGAGGACAGGAGTTAAGAAACGCCTTCACTTCCCCTGACTTTGCTTTGACAACTAAAATAGGATCTTGAACCAACCACCTTGTTACATAATCACCTGGTTCTTTCAACTCTGATTCATGTGCTAAAAACTGCCATGTATATCCAAATACTTTTTCCTCTTCTAACTTGTAAACATCAGGATCAGTAATCGCCCACTGTGGTAGAAACCCTTCTCCCATCTTTTCTTTCAATTGCTGTAAATCCTTGTCTCTCACAATTCGTACCCCCTTTTAATCACTAAATCACACTAATAACCGTAAAATGAATTTTAATATTTTAAATATTCCGTATAATAAATATAGCACTTAGAACTGAACGATTAAATCACATAACCACTTATTGATTTGACAAATCTTATTATTATCGTTAATAACTATCTAAATTTACTAACCAAAAATCCTATACAATCAATAATTAGAAGTATTATTTATAAGATTAATTACTTATCTAGATTTGACAAAAGGAAAGCTCAATCTAATATTGAATTTATTACAGTATAGTTTTTTACTCGGAGGTTTAATAAAATGAATACAATAGATAGTATGAATGAATTAAATCAGCTCTATTTATATGTTCACCGAACTAATGACACTGTTAGGTTACCAGATTGGTCTGTTGATAGAGTCGATCGTCCTTACACTGTATTTTGGTATGTTTTTTCTGGAGAAAAATCTATCAAAGTGAATGATATACAATACGAGGTTCAAGCGGGAGATCTTGTTGTTTTTCCTTCCCAACTTCCATTTGAAGTAATAAAAAATAATAACTCAATTACAATGCACCATTATGATATTGCAATCGAGAACAAGTGGGGGCCATTTAATCTTTTTTCATTATATAAGTTTCCCATTATTACAAACCTAGAAAAAAATTCAATTCCCTCTTCACGTTTACTTCAATTGTGGTCAAAGCTTATTGAACAATGGAACCCAAAACAAATGACTCAGTTTACCCCGACAAATGGGGAAATTACCTTCGATTTGTCAGAAACGATTGATTTACTTAAATTTAATTCTTTATCCATTGAATGGTTTGCTGAACTCTTAACTATCTTAAGCCCATTCTCTGATGAATTATCGCCAACATTTGATTCAAGGCTTCAATATCTCTTTCACTATATAAGCGACCATCTAAGTGAAAAGCTAAGCTTAAATACCCTGGCAAAGCAAGTATACTTAAGTGAAAGTCACTTAAGCCTACTATTTCGGCAAAATGTTAACATATCACCTATGGAATACGTTAGACAGGTTCGAATGCAAAAAGCACGTGAACTATTATTAACTACTAATCTACCTCTAAAAGAAATTACTGAGATTATTGGATTTGATGGACAAAGTCAACTTAGCAGAGCCTTTCGTCAAGCCACTGGATTAAGTCCAAGCATTTACAGGCAAAAAGGCACTTACTTCTAAACTATAGAAGAACAAAGCCCACCAAGCGGAATTTGTTATTCTTTGTTTATACTTTAACTTGTCCACAATGAGTTTATAGTTAAGTAATTAAAAAAGGTCGAAACCCCTAGATTGACTAATGGTTTCGACCTTTACTTATATTTTTGTAAGGTTACTATTTTCAGTTATTACCCAATTCTACCGCACGTTCATACATTTCTCGTCCTGGAAAACCTTTATCTTCCATATCTTTAATCCAATTTTCAACAAGGTCATCCACTGCTGCTTCCCAAGGAGAAAGATCTTCTAACTCGATCATTGTAATTTCTGTTTCCAATGCAATTTTACGTCCATTTGCACCAGAAGCATCAAATGCAGCACCTGCTTTTTTTGCGTAATCACTTCCTATTGTTGAAATTAATTCTTGATCACTTTCTGATAGGCTATTATACGTATCTGTGTTCATTACTGCAAAGAATGGTGTTAAAGAAAAGTTCCCTACTGTAATATAGCTTACAACATCACTGAATGAGAAATCACTTACTGTAGAGATAGGAGCCATTGCTGCATCCACAACGCCTCTTTGTAACGCTTCGTATACCTCACCCATTGGCATTGAAACTGGTGTTGCACCAAACGATTCAAGGATTTGATTGGCTAGTGGAGAAGGTGAGCGAACTCGTAAACCATTTAAATCTTCAACTGATTTAATTGGGATATCAGCACTTAATATTTGAGCAGGTTCAGCTGCAAATAGCCAAAGTGGCGTCGTATCACCATGTTCATCCTGTAACTCTGGGAATTCCTGATAAAGTGTCCAGAGAATATCAGCTCCATTTTCCGCTGAATCTGCAATAAAAGGAAGTTCTACTACTGATACAAGTGGGAATCTTCCTGCTGTATATCCATGTACACTAAAGGCGATATCTGCAGTACCGGTTGCAGCCATATCATATTGATTTTCACCTAGTGTATTAGATGGATAAATCTCACCAGTAATTCTACCATTTGATGCTTCTTCTAAATCCGAAACGTATGATTCTGCTATATTTTTATGAAGGACATGAGAAGTAGGAACTAGATGAGATATAACAAATTCATGACTTTGTTCTTCTACTGCATTACCACTATCGTTAGTTGTATCAGCGTCTGAACCGTCCTCGGTAGTTGTATCCAGTGAACCACAACCTACTAATAGCAACATAACCATCAATGTAAAAAGCGTAACCAAGATACTTTTGTGTTTTAACAATGAATTACCCCCTTTTGACTCTCTAAATATATTTTTATTCCTCTATTCAACATACGATAGTATTGTTTCAATAGGTAGCTTATCAACATCAGGTACCATACAGAATGGCTCTGGATAGCCTACTGGAAATACCATTAATGGGACATATTTATCCTTAGGCTTCTCTAATATATCGCATAAGAATCTATTAGGTGCAGGTGTTTGTGTTAATGTTGCAAAACCCATAGTATGAAGACATGCGAGCATCACACCACACCGAATACTTAGGTCTTCCGTAAGTAATTCTTGTTCGATCCGACTTTCATTATTATCTTTTAACTGTTTAAAAGGAATAATTAAATGAGGGACGACATCGACATGCGTTTTTATCCAACTAGTACCTAAAGGCAATAAATCTACTTTCCACTCTGGATTCATCCGTTGGTCGTATAACTTCTTTGCCTCCCTTTCACATCCAATCCGAATCTCACGTTTTATAGAACCATCACTAACAACTTCATATTCCCACTGCATATCATTTCTTACCGATTTTATTACACTAGCTGCCTCAAGTGCCATATCGATAAATTTCTTTGGTATTGGTTCAGGAGTATAATGTCGTACATTCCTCCTCTTTTTCATTGTTTCATATTGTTGTACAGCAAGAGACTTTATATGATTTTCGTTTATTTGTTCTATACTTCTGTATCCTATCGGTATCGTAACAAAAGCTTCTTCATTTTCAGGGCGATTTAATAATTCAACAGAATTCTTTATTGGTGGGAGTAATTCATAGCTAATTCCTACATGTTTCATAGCTGTAACTAGAATTCCAACAGACAACCCCACTGACTCTGGGACATAATAGTGTTGTTTCTTCTTTCTTTCACCGTCTTCTATTTTATATCCATGGTTTTGTTTATAAACCATTATCCAATGCGGTGCATGATGAGCATTTGTATTATCAAACTTCGAACGTGCCTGTTCGTCAATAGAATGATACAAGTGTTCTTTTATTTCCTCCGAACTAACGATGACATATGACCATGGTTGCATATTTGCTCCTGAAGGCGATGTACCAGCTGTTTTTATTAATAAATCAAGTGTTTCTCTATTAATAGTATTATTAATAAACGTGTTTCCTTCATCTTTCCTATTAATTATCGATAAAAATTCGTTTCCTCTTTTTTCACTCTCTTCTAATGATATTCTATTAAATTGTAGGCGAACTGGCTCAAAATCCTTTGTTTTATGCGTCAACCGTTCCATTGTCTCATCTCCTTCTTATAGTAAATAAATGAATAAAATAAGTCGCCACACAAACCTATTTAATTATTCTGAATCTTGTTAATTTTATTTTAACATGTGGTATAATTCAACAAAAATACAATAAAAGTATTCTGTGTATTAAAAAATTGTATACATGTTTATAAAGGAGGAGAACACCATCGACATTAAACAACTTCGCTATTTTCTAACTATAGCAAATGAAGGACAAATTACTAAGGCTGCCAAGAAACTTCATATGGCACAACCTCCATTAAGTTATCAGCTTAAGCTATTAGAACAAGAAATAGATATGCCTTTATTTGAAAGAAACAAAAAACAAATGGAGTTAACCCCTGCAGGTAAGCTTCTCTATAAAAAAGCACTAGAATTAATCGATAAGTTCGATGAAACAATGGTAGAGGTAAAGGAATTAAAAGAGGGACTAAGAGGCACATTAATCATTGGCTTTGTTAAATCTTGTTTTTCTTACCTTCCAGAAAGAATTCGTCATTTTCAATATAATTATCCCGATGTTAACTTTCAATTAAGAGACGGTGATCCATATTTTATTGGGGAACTATTACGTAATCGAGAAATTGATGTGGGGATAGTTAGAACTCCTCTAGACATGCAAGGTTTTTCAAGTATAGAGCTCCCGAAAGAATCGTTTGTCGCAGTAATACCAAAGGAATGGCGGAAAGACACATTCGATAAAACTATTATGGTTAAAGACCTTGAAAATCTACCATTACTTATATTACAACGTATTAGCGGGGCGGGCTTTTATGAAATGATTAATGAAGAGTGTGAAAAACATGGATTCCTTCCAAATATTATTTGCCAATGTCCAGATTCGAATATCCTTTTAAATCTTGCAGCAAGTGGGATTGGTGTAACAATTATTCCAGAATCAATGATATTACCCTTTCATAGACATAATTTGAATACATATAGAATAGAAGACTTTTCTCTAGTATCAGAAGCTGCTGTCATTTGGTCAAAAGAACAGTATCTATCAAAAGTAATTGCTCACTTTATTGACACCTTTCGGATAGAAAACATTATTTTGCAACACAAATAATTACGACCTGTATTATATCCAAAAAAATAGCACACGCATGTAGCGTGTGCTGAAAAGTATATAAAAAGGGGGTCATTTATTACCCTAATAATACTATCTTTTTATTACAAAAGTGTTAAGAACTCACTTCATTTATATTAAGTATTTACATTTCTTTTTCAAATCAATTTTAATTACTAAAAAGGTTCTTGAAACAAGACTTCTCTTTATAACATCACAAACGTAGAAAGCTTGTAACAACCTACTAGATGTAAGATGTAAGCCATTACAAGCATAACATTATTAATTAATGGTGATGGTCTTCTTCTACAGCCATGGCAATTGCTTTCGTTTCATGAACTGTACCAAATGGATGCTCTGGCGGAGCATAAATGGAGTAAAGTTTAATTGGCTTAGTACCTGTGTTAGTCAAATTATGCCATTTTCCAGCAGGTACCATTATCGCAAAATCATCAGAAGCTCTTGCTTCAAAATCTAATCTGTCTTTGCTATCCCCCATTTGAACAAGTCCTTGACCTTCTTCTATTCGGATGAATTGGTCCAAATTTGGATGGACTTCTAGGCCAATGTCGTCACCTACATCGATACTCATCAAGGTGACTTGCAAATGCTTTCCTGTCCATAAAGCTGTACGGAACGCATTATTTTGCTTCGTAACCTCCTCAATATCAACGACAAATGATGTCGACCCATAATCTTTTATTGCTTCCTTATTTAAAGAACTTAGTCGGGACACATTCTCTTGTTCACCAGTACACACCTGTAAAAAAACATTTCGAACGAGTGGATGCTGAGTAAGCAAACTACTGTTACGATACTCCTCAAACCCCTTTATTTCTTCTTCATACGCCCTTTGTAAACCTTCTCTATAGCTTGATAAAGGAGCTTTGTCGATTTGATAATCTGGCTGACTTCCAGTAAGAGTCGTATAAAGATTACTAAACTGGTTCATATTTATCTTTTTATTTTCTACAGCATGAAGAATGTGTTGTTTATGTTTTTGATTTGGAGCAACATCAGCCAATCGACTGTAAAAATCAATAGCGTTAGCTTCTCTTTTGACTCCATCAGAGATTGCTTTAACTACTTGTTGGTCTTCACCTTGATAATTCCTCGCCATAAATTCTGAGTTATTCATTACAGGATAAACATTAGTGTAATAATGATATGGATATGCATTTGGTACATAATACAAATTTTCTCATTCCCTTCAAATGATTATCCACATATCATATGCCTACGTTTAGAGAATGGTACTTCATCTTTTCTGTCCTTACTTAAATAAGCGCAATGTGTTTCCTATCCTTACTCCAATAGTTTATATCATAGGTTGTAATTATGTATTGCATATATTCTTTTTCCTTTTCAAAAAAGCTGTCACTTAGTGAAATCATTTTCACCTTGTAACAGCTAATAATTATCTTACCTCTTATACTGTAATACCTCTCCAATATACCTTCCAAGTTTCGTTAAGCTTATTTTCAAAGGTTTCTACATTCCCATATATTAACTCCACTAATAGACCTTCAAAAATTGTTATAAATGAACTCGTCGCACCTGCAATACTTATTGAAAGTTGTGGCACCATTGATAATACAGCTTCTATACAATCTTCTAGCCTGTTAAAATAGCTATGGAACTCGGTAATGAGATCTTCTTTGAAATCATTTGGAGGCATGAATGCCATTCGTAGCATAAAATTTACATTGACGTCTTTTTCATTAGTAAATCGTTCTTTTATTGATAAAATAAATTGATAAAGTAATGTTTCAGTAGATGTCGAATGATCAATCTCAAAGTAGTTGTGTATAAATTCTATTTCATCTCTAATTACCTGATTTGTTACTTGAAAAAATAAATCTTGTTTACTTTTATAATGGGTATATATGGATTGTTTCTTTATCCCCACTTCCTCTGCAATAATTGCCAGAGAAGCACCTTCATACCCTCGCTCAATAAATTGATTAAGGGCTACTTGTTTAATTCGTTTTGCAGTCGTCATAATGTTATCACCTTACCTTACGTTCGGTCCGGTTAATTGTATGCAAGATTACCAAATAAGTCAACTATTACCTACTAGTGAAAACTGCATTTACTTATTAAACACACATGAAGGCTTATTTTCTGTTACTAAACCAATAAACTATTACTTATCACTTGATCTATTGAAACAAATTTATAATTCAAATCTTTTGCTACTGGTTCATAAGTGATGTACCCATTACATGTATTAATCCCTCTTTGAATAGATAGATCTTCAATTGCTTTTGTTAGACCTTGATTTGCTAACTTCAAAACGTATGGGATTGTTGCATTTGTTAAAGCAATTGTTGACGTTCTTGGGACTGCACCTGGCATATTTGCTACTGCATAATGAACCACACCATGTTTTGTGTACGTAGGGTTATCATGTGTTGTGATATGGTCTACCGTTTCAAATATTCCACCCTGATCAATTGCAACATCGACAATGACAGCTCCTTCTTTCATCTGTTTTACTACTTTTTCTGATACAAGTTTAGGTGCCTTTGCTCCTGGAATTAGCACAGCACCAATTACAAGGTCGGCTTCCTTACAAGCTTCTTCTATATTAAGTGGGTTTGAAATTAATGTCGTAATGCTTGCACCAAAAATATCATCCAACTCTCGTAAACGTTCTGGATTTAAATCGATAATTGTGACATTTGCACCTAATCCAATCGCGATTTTCGCAGCATTTGTTCCTACAACGCCTCCACCAATAATCGTTACCTTACTTCGCCTAACACCTGGAACGCCAGATAATAATACACCCATTCCACCCTTTGTTTTTTCTAAAAACTGAGCTCCAATTTGAGTCGACATTCTACCAGCTACCTCACTCATTGGTGTCAATAATGGAAGTCGACCGTTAATTTCAATTGTTTCGTAGGCAATAGCTGTTACTTTCTTTTCGATGAGTGCATTTGCCAACTCTGATTCTGCTGCTAAGTGTAAGTACGTAAACAACAAAAGGCCCTCTCGAAAATGTCGATACTCCGATTGTAACGGTTCTTTTACTTTGATAATCATGTCAGCATTATTCCATACCATTTCTGGCTTCTCTACAATAACTGCACCTGCTTCTAAATATTCTTCATTACTAAAACCACTGCCTACACCTGCATTTTTTTCAATAAATACAACATGACCACAATTTATTAATGAAACAACCCCAGCTGGAGTAATTGCTACACGATTTTCATTGTTCTTAATTTCTTTTGGAATCCCAATTTTCACTTCTACTCCTCCTGTCTTAATTTGATTAAATTGAGGATGTCTCAAGTTGTTCTTTTGAAGACATCCTCATAGAAATTTTATTTTGTTTCTACTGTATCTGAAGCTATTTGAGAGGCTGCAACTGTGGACAAATCTAGTGAAACTTCCTCCCTTTCTTGAGATTCAGCTATAAAGATAGAAGCAATAACAAGTAGTAATGCAATCATGTCAACCATTCTTAATGGTGCACCGTAAAATAGCACAGCAACAACTGTTGCTACAATTGGAATAACAGCAGTAGCCATACCAGCAGTACTTGCATTAATTTTTGGTATACCTAGGAATGTAAATGAGTAAGCTAACGCCCACCCAGTCAATCCATAGAAAAACGTTACCCACCAATCTCCTGCAGTTACAACAGCCATATCAAATGCAGCAAATTCGTAAATAGCCATTGGAAGTGTCATCAATAAACCCATTACACATAAACCTGCAGCTAGTGTTAATGGCTGTAATTCAACTGCAAACTTCTTAGCGTAAATAAAGAATAGACTTAAAGACACCACTGCTAATAACATAAAGACAGTACCTAGAAAACTAGAGTCACCACCCGGATTGACACCAGCAATATTCATAATTAGAACAGCAATTATCGCTAGACCTATCGCAACTAACTTCCTAGCATTCAAGCGCTCTTTTAGTAAAAAGTATGCTAGCACCAGAACTACTGCAGGCGTAATACTCGTAATAATCCCAACTGAAATTGCATTTGCATATGTCAGACCATACATCATAAAGACAGTGTATAATGTACACGTTAAAAGGGATTGCATGAAGATTCCATAATAATTCCGCTTGCCTAATTTAAACCACTTTGTTTTTTCATAAAACGATGCTAATGGAACTAAAAGCACAACCGCCACCGCTAGTGTAGCAAATGTAAAAAGCCATACCGGGAATTTCTCCATCGCTCCGTCCCCAATAACAATACTAATTCCAATAAAAGCCATGGATATAATAAAATATATCAACCCTCTATTCATGAATAAGCCCTCCTATTAAAATATTTTCATAAAACCAACAGACAAGAAAGAACGAAAAGTAAGCGCTTTCAAAAATGTAATAAAACGTCACTTTCTTAAGTGAGGATATCCCAAAAGCGAGTTCACTAAAAAAGTGTGGTTTTCACTTTTTTCAGTGGCCTTAAAGTAATGTGCATAACCGATGCCTCTTTTTAAAAGCTTGCTACGAGTGGTTTTTTCGTAGCAAGCGCGATCTGGGAAGCCATTACCGCTTCTTAAATCATCTATTTGGGATTTTTTCATTGGTCCTCAAAAGGTCGTTTTACCTTTTTAAAATCTCATATCAAGTTTATTTGTACTAAAATAAATAGAAAGGAAAATTCATAAATAGTGCCGTATTTACTATAAGGCTTACTTAAGTTAGTTCTACTTCTTACACTTCATACCAATTTAAACCTTTTTCATTTAAGTCTACCCAAACATGTTTTGTTTCGGTATACATATCCATTGCTTGAACACCTAGCTCCCGTCCAAACCCACTTTGTTTTGTGCCTCCAAATGGCGCTGTACTATCAAGCATACTAAACGTATTGACGTACACGGTACCAGCCTTTAACCCTTTTGCCATGCGGTGGGCACGTTTTAAATCATTTGTCCATAAGCCAGATGCTAAGCCATACACCGTGTCATTTGCTTTTTGAAGAGCATCTTCCTCATCTTTAAATCGGATAACAGATAGCACCGGTCCAAAAATTTCTTCACGGGCAATCTTCATTTCATTTGTTACATTCTCAAACACTGTTGGAGTATAGAAATAACCATCACCTGCAGCTTTATTTCTCTCACCACCAGTTACTAATCTAGCACCTTCTTCTAAACCGGATGCAACATATTGTTCAATTTTTTGAAGTTGTTCTAAGGAAACTTGTGGTCCCATTTGAGTTGTTTGCTCTAATGGGTTTCCAACACGAATCGTTTGTGCTTTTTTCACGAATGCATCCATAAATTTATCATAGATACTTTCTTGAACAAACAGTCTTGAGCCAGAAGCACAAACTTGACCTTGAGCAAAATAAATCCCAAACATTGAACCATTTACAGCGTTGTCAATATCCGCATCATCAAAAACAATATTTGGTGACTTTCCTCCTAGCTCAAGGCTAACAGGTTTAAGGTTTTTACTAGCCGACTGCATTATTAGTCTTCCTGTATTTGTTGAACCAGTAAATGCAACTTTATCTACATCAGGATGTGAAGCTAAAGCATCACCTGCTGTTTTACCGTAGCCTGGTACAACATTAATAACTCCATTTGGAATTCCAACCTCCTGAAAGATTTTGACCATTTCTAATATACTAATAGGTGTTTGTTCTGCTGGTTTGATGACGATTGTATTTCCAGCTGCAAGAGCAGGGGCCAGTTTCCACATCGTTAACATTAATGGGAAGTTCCACGGCACTATCGCACCGACAACGCCAAGTGGCTCTTTTAATGTATAGTTTAATCGATTGCCCGGCGAAGCAAGAGTCTCCCCCTGAACCTTGTTCGCAAGCCCCGCATAAAACTCAAGAACATCAATCATTGCTGGCATAGCAATAAATTTTGTTTCATTAATAGGTAGGCCGTTATCCCTTGACTCAACTTCAGCTAACATATCTGCTTTATCCCATAAAGCTTGAGCAGCCTTATATAAGAGTCGCCCTCTATCACCAGGTGCCATATCCGCCCAAGGTCCAGTTTCAAACGCTTGCCTCGCTGCTTTTACAGCACGATCCACATCTTCTCCTTCAGCTTCAGCTATCACCCCATTAACTTCGCCCGTCGCTGGATTAAAGGACTTAAACGTTTTCCCCGAAGCAGCTTCAATCCATTCCCCATTAATAAAAAGTTGATATGATTTCACCATCAATTTTCTCTCCTTCTATAATAAATTTCATTACTTTATCTTTCATACATTCTACAAAATTTGTTTTTCGTAAGCTTTAATAGAATCTGAGAGTTTCTCTATAATTGTTTCCACATCTTGTTTTGTCACTGTAAACGGTGGTGCGATGGCAACAACATTTTGACCTCCAAAAATGAGTGGGCGTAAGATTAAATTTCGTTTCATGCATTCTTCTACGACTGCTGGAGCAGCATACATTCCTGGATCGAAAGGTTTATTCGATTCTGGATCTGCTAATAATTCAATTCCACCCATCAATCCAATTGCTCTTGCTCTAGCAGTAATTTTATGAGTTTCTTCTAAATACTTTAGACCTTTCAGTAACTCATCACCCATCCGTTTCGCGTTACCTACTAAGTCTTCATTTTCAATAATCTCAAGGTTTTTTAATGCGACGGCACAAGCTGTTGGATGTCCGCTATAAGTAAATCCATGAAAGAACACACTATCTGATAGTGCAGCCATCTCATCTCTTAATCCTTCTCTTATCATTACAGCCCCTAGCTGAATGTATCCACTCGTAATTCCCTTAGCAACTGACATTAAGTCTGGTACAACGTTCCAATGGTCAACTCCGAACATTTTACCAGTACGACCAAATCCACAAATAACTTCATCTGTCATCATGAGAATTCCATTTGCATCACATAAATCACGAACTGCTTTTAAGTAGCCTTCAGGTGGGATCTTGATTCCGCCAACTCCTTGAATCGGTTCAAGGATAACTGCTGCAATGTTTTCTGCCCCTTCTTTTTCAATAATTCCTCTTATGCTACGCCCATAATCTGGGTCAGATTTATCTCCCAATTCACAATTTGTTTTATGTGGTACAGCATGTAGAAACCCTGGAGCATTAGAAGTTGTCATATTACCGAATTCAGGGATTCCTGTCGCACTCGTTGCTCCCATCGTGACACCATGATAACCAAGTTCGAAGGCAATGACCTTTGTCTTACTCGGTTGCCCTTTAAGCTTCCAATAATGACGGGCAATTTTAATTGCACTTTCATTCGATTCTGAACCTCCCGAAGTGAAGAAACTTACATTTAAGTCTCCTGGGGCTATACTAGCTAATTTTTCTGATAACCTGATTACAACATCATGTGAGTTATTAAAGAACGAAGACGCATAGGAAAGTTTCATCATTTGCTCACTAGCTGCATCAGCAAGTTCTTTACGACCATATCCTATATTTACATTCCACAGCGAGGATACACCATCAATGTATTGATTTCCTTGTACGTCCTTTACGTGTATACCCTTTCCTTCTGTAATAATAATTGCTGGCCCATTACTTTGCTGTTCTGGAAGCGGTGTTGTCGGATGGAAATAATGTTTCTTATCAAGTTCCTTCAAACGCTCAACATTCACATCATCTTTCATTAAATTCTTCGCCATCATAATCCCTCCAATTAATTGACTCATATTTAATCCTTATAGATTAAATGAAACTAAGCTAACAATATAACTTGTAACCGCTTACAAAATAAAATTAAGATAAACCTTTTCCACCTCCAAAACCAGCAACTGATTTACCGAACGTTCGTAAGGCAACTAACATAAAAGATGGTATATAAACAAGCTATTGATAAACTCTTATTTATATACCAAGTTTCCGAACGTTTGTAAGGTTAATTTTATTGATTATTCTAAATATTGTCAACACCTTTTTATAAAAAAATTACATAACTACCGTCCTTTTTTGAATTCCTTTATCCTAAGCTACTTACATGTTAAAATGGACGACAAATATTGACCTTTGGTAATGTTTTAGGAATGTTTAATTGGGGAATTGCATAATGGTACTACAACAATCATCATGGAGTCGACAGAACTTACATATAATCCTATTTGTATCTACTTATTTCATTATCTCCTTTGTCCATTCCATATTACTGTAGAAAGAGATGATATATATGGAGAACAAGCATGTGAATGAAATATCCTTTCTAAGGGGCATCGCATGTCTTAGTATCGTATTTCTTCACTCAATAGTTTGGGGTGTTGATAATATTGGCTATTTATCAAACCTCTCTACCGATACACAAACTATATTAGATGCCGTTACTATATTACTCTATTATGGGACACCTACTTTTATCTTTATAACTGCCTTCATTTTCGGTTATAACTATAAAGATAAAGAGACAATTTCTTTTGATTTTATTAGAAAAAGAGTTAAATTTATTCTAATCCCTTATATTTGTATGGGGCTCTTTTATTCCTTACCTTTTGTGTTGATATCAGCAGAACAATTTATAACAACGACTTTTTTAAATATTTTTATAGGTGACTTCCACGCCTACTTCGTTTTAATCATCTTTCAATTTTATTTACTGTTTGTTATCGGGAAAAGGATGTTAGACCGCTTTTCACCGCTAAAAGTTATAGTAGTTTCATTAGTTATAAATGTACTCTATTTATCTATTTTTAATTTTACCGAACCAATAAATATCCCGTTTAGTACGTATATTTGGGAACGATATTATTGGGTGCCTTTCCCTGGATGGATCTTTTACTTCACTGTCGCATATTATATTGGGGCAAATTACAAAGTATTTACTCAATACCTGACTAAATTTAAGTATTTTGTTATGTCTGCCCCAATAGTTACTGGACTTCTTCTCATGTCTTTATATTATAGTGAAATTATTACCATCCATAGTTCAAAGAGAATTGATATTTTACTCTACACGATCAGTATCATTGGATTTGCCCTTTATTTTTCAAGAAAAATGAATAGAATTCCTACATTGTTCTTAACAATCAATAAGTATTCCTATGGGATTTACTTACTGCATACTTTTTATCTAGCAGTAATTATTCTTTTATTTAACTTGTACTCCTTTAACTTTGGACTACTAACGATTTTCGTATTGTTTGTCTTTAGTATAATGAGCTCGATACTGACGATTTATGTTTTAAATAAATTCTCATTCGGAAAGTATATTGTAGGGAAGGTTGATGTAACACCGTTAGAATTATCATCAATTTCATCTAAACTCCGAATGAAAATTAATTCTTATTTTGTTAATTTTAAAAGTTAGGGTGATTACATGGTTCGCAATAATAAGAGGAGAGTTCTTCTACTAACAGGACTTTTTATTATGTTAGCCTCCTCTTTAATAGGCTGCAAAAAAAATACAACATCTACAGTAGAGACGACTTGGGAAACTTATGAAACCCCAGAAGAAGCCGGGTTTTCCAGCGAGAAATTAGAAGAAGCAAGATTGTATTATAATTCTCTTGGTTCTACATCAGCAATGGTAATTTATAAAGGGAAAGTCCTTCTTTCATGGGGGGGTGTGACAAAAAAAAGTAATGCCCATTCGGTAAGAAAAAGCTTCCTCAGTGCCTTATATGGTCAACATGTTCAAGAAGGTACAATCGATATTAATAAAACATTATCAGAACTCGATGTAATTGATAATACATTACTTTCAGAACAAGAAAAGCAGGCTAGAATTGTTGATTTATTAACCTCACGTTCAGGTGTATTTTTACGAGCTGGTGAAGAATCATTGTTGATGAGGTGGAACCGTCCAGAGCGCGGCATCCACCTTCCTGGGATTTATTTTTATTATAATAATTGGGATTTTAATGTGTTAGGGTCGATTTATAAAGACCTAACAGATGCTGATGTGTTTACTGAGTTTGAGGAGCGACTTGCAACACCACTTGGAATGGAAGATTATACTCCTGAAGATTCCTATTATAAGTATGAACTAAAAAGGTCATTACACCCTTCTTATATATTTCGAATGTCCACTAGAGATATGGCTAGATTTGGACAGCTTTATCTTCAAAACGGTGTATGGAATGGTAAGCAACTAATCCCGGAGCAATGGATTAAAGAAAGTACATCGCTACATGCACATACCCCTATCTCTCTATATGGGTATGGATATATGTGGTGGGTTGCTGATTCAGGGAAATGGTATGATCGCGGTCTCTATTCCGCCATTGGTCGTTACGGCCAGTCAATTGATGTCGTACCTGAAAAAGAACTTGTTTTTGTACACCGTGTTGATTCCGATAGTTTCTTAAATAGAAACTTATTGTATAAGCATGTGAATAATAGCGAACGTTTGAAATTGTTAGATATGATTTTGGACGCAAAGGTTTCTGTTACTCCACAATAATTAGTTATCAAAAAGAAAACACCCCACTGAGATGAAATCAATGTGGGGTGTTTCTTCTTACTGATTAGTAACCATAACCAACGTAAGAAGCTCCGATGATGATTAATAAGATGAACAATACTACTACTAGCGCGAAACCACCAGTGTGTCCGTAACCTGACATGTTATTCACCCCTTTAATAAGTCTTTAGTGAAGATGACTTCACATGAGTACTATATGCAAAAACGGGTTGATTGTTTGGGCTGTTTAACAATTTCTCTAGAAAATCTTAGTTTCTTCCTATATAATAAGTTTCCAAAAATTGATAACTCTTCAAAAAAAACTGTAGCATTTACCTAGTTCGTGAATAGCTTATAGGTGAATACACATTTTGGAGGAATGATAAAATGCATCATCATCAACAACAAACACACATGCCAATGGCACACCAACATGGGATGCAACCCCAGTACGGATTACCACAGCAACACATGGTGGCTCCTCAGCACGGATTACCACAACAACACATGATGGTACCTCAACACGGATTAGCTCAGCAACCTACAATGCCACATCAACACGGGTTAGCTCAGCAACATACAATGGCCCCTCAGCACGGGTTAGCTCAGCATGGGGTTGCTCAGCAACATGGAATGCCACATCAAATAATGGACCAAGAGAAACATAAGAAACAATTGTTTGATATGTGTAATGATTATCATTTACATTACATGCAAGCACAAACAACAGACGGGCAAATGTATGAAGGAATTATTGAGGACGTAGATGATGATGGTGTCACATTACTAATGCCATATGGTGATGAAGATAATATGGAAAGAGACGATGACACGAACGAGCGACAATTTGGGTACGGGTACGGCCCTGGCTATGGATATGGACCTGGATATGGACCTGGCTTCGGATATGGTTATCCAAGAAGGTTTCGACGATTTAGACGTCGCCGATTCCCATTTTTCGGGCTAGGAGGATTATTCTTCCCACCGTTTTTCTTTTAAAATAGTCTAAGTACTTGTTAATAGAACTAGACAAAATGAGTCCCACTACTTCTTTATAAGGTTATGGATTGAGGACACTGAAAAAACACCAAATAGATGATTCAAGAAGCGGTAATGGCTTCGCACGCGCTTGCTACGAGAAACCACTCGTAGCAAGCTTTTAATAAGAGGGAACGGCTACGCGCATAACTTTAAGGTCATATAAAAGTGAAAACCACACTTTCAGTGACCAAGTCTAATGAATTTTTTAGTGTCCTCCATTTACTTTTTTATTTTAAAACTTACTAAAATTGGGTGCTATCACTATAACGTTTTCTGTGTAATTACATAGTGTAAAGTAAAGAAGATTTGATGTCTTCTTTTAAATATCTTTTTAGGAGGTTTTTCATCATGACACACGGATATACTGGCGGTTTCGCGTTAATCGTAGTGTTGTTCATTCTATTAATCATTGTAGGTTCTGCTTACGTAGGTGTAGGCTACTAATTACCTCACGTAGGTCTAACCTACACGTATCCCTTTAATGATTAGCTTTTCCGAATAAGAAACCTGCTACGGGGCAACCTAGCAGGTTTTTCGTTTGTGTCATCATGTACAAATCCTCTCATAACAATTAAATCTATTAGACCACCCAGCCATTCCCTCTTTTTGATATAGAACATCTTAAACACCCGATACATAGCTAGGGGTGCCCTAAAGGTATGTATCTACCTTTGGAGCACCCCATATTAGGCGATTCTATTTTAATATCCTACACCTGGTCCGAACCCGTGGCCGGGACCGTAGCCAAAACCTTGACCTTGACCTGGACCTGGACCTGGACCTGGACCAAATCCATGACCTGCTCCAAATCCATGACCTGCTCCAAATCCATGACCTGCTCCAAATCCATGACCTGGACCAAATCCATGACCTGGGCCGAATCCATGACCTGCTCCAAATCCATGACCTGCTCCAAATCCATGACCTGGACCAAATCCATGACCTGCTCCGAACCCATGACCTGGACCAAATCCATGACCTGCTCCAAATCCATGACCTGCTCCGAATCCATGACCTGCTCCGAATCCATGACCTGGACCAAATCCATGACCTGGGCCGAATCCATGACCCACACCACCTAATCCTGCACCTAACCCTACACCCGCAGCAGCCGCTGCTAGCGGTAGAAGTACTCTTTGATTACTTGTATCCGCTCTATATCCTGTAGGAACATTTGCATAAGAATAATTTCCGTACATATGATTCATGCTATCTCCTCCTAACATTACATTCTCATTGTATGTAGGGTATATATACTTGAGCATGTACCCATTAAGTTTAAAAAATCTATAATAGGAAAATAAAAACAAAGAGGGTGTATCTAAGGAAAAACCTTTAGATACACCCTCTATCAGTTATTTCTTAGTAACCATATCCTACATATGAAGCACCAATGATGATTAATAGAATGAATAGAACTACCACTAACGCGAATCCACCTGTATGACCGTAACCTGACATTCTAACTCCTCCTCGTTTTTAATTATTGTGAATAACCATCACACAGTCACTATATGCATGAAGGCTATGAGTGTTTGGGTGTCTAACTATTTTGTAAAAAAATTTATAAAAAGCATTTCAAATATGCTAAATTATACAAATAAGGGTAAAATCATTATTTTATATACGATAAACTAGAAAATAAGAATACTAACATTAAGATTGGTGATAGCAATGCATGACATATTTAAATTTAAATTTATGGGAGCCCGTGTTATTAAAACCGGTTTAGCTGTGTTAATAACTGCTTGGATTTGCTTGCTGTTAGAATTACCTGCCATCTTTGCTGTAATTACTGCCATCGTTTCTATTGAAAGAACAGCATCTGATTCGATACGGAAAGGTTTAATTCGTTTCCCAGCATCTGCGATTGGTGCTGCTGTTTCAATTAGTTTCGCTTACATGTTTGGTGAATCAGCTATGACATACGCATTTGCTGCAACGCTAACGATCATTATCTGTAATAGCTTAAAATTACAAGAAGGAGCTTTAGTTGCCGTATTAACTGCAGTAGCAATGGTCCCTTCGATTGAAAGTCAATATTTATTAACATTCTTATCACGCTTAGGAACTACATCGATTGGGTTGTTCATCGCAACAATTGTCAATATCGCAATTTTACCACCAAAATTTACTGGGCTTATCAATACGAAGCTTGATTCACTTTTTATCGCAAGTAGTACTGTGTTAAAAGAATCGATCGAACAGATCCTAAATCAAGAAATTAAATACACGAAGTCCGCTTCAAAAACATACTTAAAGCTAAGAGAAGGTGGCGATGACGTTCTTAAACTCTCTCGTGCCCAAAGACAAGAATGGAAATACCATAAAGTGAAGAAAAAAGACCTAAGAAAATTTTATGACTCTCAAAAAAGACTTAACCTTCTAGAGCGAATCATTCTACATCTCGGCAACTTACAATACATGAATCAAAAAGTTGAATTTACCCCTGAACAAAAGAATCTTATTGAAAACCTTTTAGAATCAATGGTGAAAATTCTTCAAGATGAAAAACATCAAATACCTGATAACCATTATTTATATATTGATGAGCTAGACATCCGATTCAAATATCAGAGTAATAAACAACCAAGTAACCAAGAACAGTTTTACCATCACTTCACACCTATTGTCATCATCTTCTACGAACTACTTTCCCTTCATGATACACTTGAGGAACTAGAGCAACTGGTGAGGAGTGAGTAATTATTAATTATGAGTTATGAGTTATAAATTTAAATTCCAATTAATAAATCATAATTCATAATTCAGCATTCTATAGTATACTTGTTGTTAGAAATCATAATAACGAACATAAGTTTTTGTTTTTAGTGGGAGTGGAATTGATGAACAAGACGAGTAATTTACAACCATTTTTAAAATGGGCAGGAGGAAAAAGGCAGCTTTTGCCTGTATTAAGACAATATCTCCCCGAAGATTATAATCGATATTTCGAACCGTTTATTGGTGCGGGAGCATTACTTTTTGATATAGCACCAAAGGAAGCTTATATAAATGACGTCAATCAAGAGCTTGTGAACGTTTATCAGACGATTCGTGACGATGTTCACAAGCTTATTACTTATTTAGAAATACATGCTGAAAAGCACGGACAAGATGAGAATTATTATTATATAGTGAGAGAATGGGACCGTAATGGAACAATTGAGAACATATCTCTAACTGAACGAGCTGCTAGAGTGCTCTACTTAAATAAAACATGCTTTAACGGCTTATACCGAGTAAACTCTAAAGGTCAATATAATGTACCAAAAGGTAGCTATAAAAATCCTAATATTGTAAATTCAGACGTCCTTTTAACTGTCCATGACTATTTAAATAAGAACAACGTAACAATAACAAACGAAGATTTTGCAAAGACTGTATTAGAAGAAGCGAAAAAGGGAGATTTAGTCTATTTTGATCCACCATATGATCCTGTTTCTACTACTTCTTCTTTTACAAGTTATTCCCAAACGGGTTTTGGAAAAGAAGAACAAGTACGTTTGAAGGATGTTTTTGTTGAGCTTGCAGATAGAGGTTGCTATGTCATGCTTTCAAATTCATATACGGACTTTATTCGTGACTTATATGGACAAGCTAACTTTGAAGCGATTCCAGTAAAAGCAACCAGAAGCATTAACTCGAAAGCTACATCCAGAGGGAAAATAGATGAGGCGGTGATACTTAGCTATGTCTCAAAAGACAAAAAATGATGTTGCGTGGGAGTTTCTTTTTGATAAATATAATATTGTGCAGCGTATTGAGCGAGATGGATTTTATCGTATAGCAGCGAATGACATACGTGAAGTACGCGAACCTCGATTAATGTGTAAATTCGATCATAGGACGAGCTTACCACAACCGTTTAAAGAAACGAAATTATCGATTCTTCCTCTCTCTCGGAGCGAATATGTAATCGGCAACTTCGAGATTTTCGAAAAGGTTAAATACAATAAAGATCAAATTCCTACCCGTGTTAGCATTCCTGATTTTATTGATACAATTAAACGTGATGACTTGTACTCTGAAAGCGCAGCTCTCCATGCAGCTCATGTTTCAGGAATGTTTCAACATGTACTAGAACTAAATAGAAACGCTCCTCTTTTACAAACTGTGTCAGGGAGAATGGGTTCAAAGCATTTCAACTATGAAGTTAACCTTGCTCATGAAGGTTCCTTTTCAATCAACGTAGAGGGTTCTCAAATTGAGATTGATGGAGGATATGAAACGAAAGACTCCTTTCTAATCGTTGAGGCCAAGAAGGAAACTGTGAAGGACTTTAATATTCGCCAATTATTCTATCCTTACCGTGTTTGGAAGAACAAAACGAATAAAAATATTATACCAATATTCTTCACACACTCTAATGACATCTTTAGTTTCTTTGTCTATACATTTGACGACGACCAAGTGTTTAATTCTATTCGCTTACTGAAGCAGCAAGATTTTATTATTGATAACGAGAAAATAACAATAGAAGAAGTCCTACATCTCGCACACTCCACACCCCTTGTCGAAGAAAGAACGGATATCCCCTTTCCACAAGCGGATACATTTGAAAGAGTCGTAGATTTATTAGGGTTACTTTATGAACGAGAAATGAGTCCCAACGATATTGCTGAGAATTACGACTTTAATGGTAGACAATCTTATTACCACGCAGATGCTGGAGTTTATTTAGGCCTCATTGAAAAAGTCAAAAAGAATAGAACCACTTATTTCAAACTAAGTAACAAAGGTCGAAACATTATGTCTATGTCATACAAAGCAAAATATATGTCACTCATCTCTTCTATATTAGAACATGCTCCATTCAATGTTGCATTTCAAGAATGGGTTCCTAACCAGTTCCTAAATAAGGAAAGACGAATCGAGATTATGAAAGAAAATAAAGCAAATGTAAATCCAAATAATAGTACGATTATACGTAGGTCGCAGTCTGTTCAAAAATGGTCAGAGTGGATATATCGATTAACACAAATTTAAAAAATTTTCTCAATATAATTTGATATCTCTGTTTATCTTACCTAATCTTTCAACTTGACCATATTTATATTACTGATATAATAACTAAGGCGTTTACAATTTAATATTACCTTGTCTTTCGATGAGGTAGAGGTGCGAAAACTATAAGTATACAATGTGAGGCTGACAACCATTGACCATTGTAAAAAGGAGTTTTCGCCGAAGCAGGGAAAATGTCAATTTTTTCTGTTGGGGTTGCCTTAAATAAGGGTAACACTGTCATTATGAAGATGAATTTATGTTCATAATGGAGAACTACTGGTCGTGGCAGATTTACTACATTACAGAGTAATGATAGATATGTCTATCACTTCTCTGTTTTTTTGTGTTCTCTATTATTGTATGGATCATCTACACATTGTTAAGGAGGAAGAAAATTGATAGGAACTATTTTTTCATTAATCCCCCCTCTTCTTGCCATTGTGATGGTTCTCTTAACAAGAAGAGTAATTTTATCATTGGGTGTCGGGGTTATATCTGCAGCCTTACTACTTGAGAGCTTTTCTCCGGTTGCTACAGTCTCAACAATCCTTGCTAGTATAAGAGATATTTTCATCTCTGATGGTGGGTTAAATACATGGAATGTCTACATTCTATTATTCTTATTTCTATTAGGAATTATTTCAGCATTTATTACGATTTCAGGCGGAAGTCGTGCATTCGGGGAATGGGCATTAAAGAGAGTCAAAACAAGAGTTGGAGCGCAAATTGTTACAGCATTCCTTGGCATTATCATTTTTATTGATGATTATTTTAATGCATTAGCTGTAGGACAAGTTAGCCGTCCGATTACTGATAGACACCGTGTATCTCGTGCAAAATTGGCCTATATTATTGATTCAACATCTGCCCCAATCTGTGTTGTTTCACCTATTTCAAGTTGGGGAGCATATATTATCGGGATTATCGGGACGATCTTTGCTACACATCAGATTACTCAATATACTGCCTTTTCAGCATTTATTCAAATGATTCCATTAAACTTCTATGTTATTACTGCTATTTTATTAGTTTTTGTTACAGCAATTTTCAATATTAATATTGGTAGTATGAAAAGACATGAACAAATGGCAGTGAAAACTGGTCAAACGTATAATACTGATAAGGGTAAGATTCCTGGTGAATTATCTGAAGACTTACCAGTAAGCAAAAAAGGAACAGTTCTTAATCTGATTGTTCCTATCATAGCACTAGTTATCGGTACAGTTGGAGCTATGATTTATACTGGAATTGAAGGTACTGATGGTACTGCAACCATTCTAGATATTTTCGAAAATACAGATGTAGCAACGGCTTTACTTTATGGTGGTATATTTAGTGTAGTGATTAGCTTTATTTTATTCTTAACTCAAAAAGATTTGTCGGCTGGGGTATCCGGTCTTGCTGTTAAAGCAGGGATTAAGAGTATGCTTCCTGCCGTGTATATCCTTATTTTCGCATGGAGTATCGTTGATTTAATTGGTCAGTTAGAAACGGGTCAATATCTTGCAGGATTAGTAGAGAATTCTAACATTAACATTGGTTGGTTACCTGCTATCCTATTTGTTATCGCTGGAATTATGGCATTCTCTACGGGGACGTCATGGGGAACATTTGGCTTAATGCTACCAATCGCTGGACAAATTATGGCTGTTATCGATGTTTCTCTATTATTACCAGCATTAGCTGCTGTCCTAGCAGGCTCTGTATTTGGAGACCATTGTTCACCAATTTCTGATACAACGATTCTCTCTTCTACTGGCGCAGGCTGTCATCACGTTGATCACGTAATTACACAGCTCCCTTATGCTGTTATTGCAGGAGTGATTTCAGTAATTGGATATATTGTTCTTGGATTAACAGGAAGCATGATAATAAGTTTAGTGACATTATTAGTAACCTTTGTCATCGTCATGATTGCTCTCATTACGTTAACTAGAAAACAATCATACTAAACAGAACAAAATCCACATAGAGGAATTTGTTAAAAGCAATGTGCGAAGCCACTACATGTTTAAAAGTTCAGTGACAAGTGATTTTCTTATCTCTGAACGAGTAGTGCGCGAAGCCATTGCCCTACTTATCCACATTGAAGTATTTTAAAATCGTTCGAGGCCGCTGAAAAAGTGTAATTTTCACTTTTTCAACGGCCTTTAATCGTTCGTAGAAACTTTTTTGTAATAAATGAATTCACAATTCAGACTTTTCAATCCGATGGTGTTATAATCATTTTATTTACTATAGATTAAGAGGAGAATATTTTATATGCAAGTTCAAACAAAAAACGTTACAACGCCGGTACCACAAGAAAAAACAGCATATCGAATTTTACTTATCATAGGTTTTGTCCATCTATTAAATGATGCAATTCAAGCTCTCGTACCTGCAATGTTTCCTATTCTCGTACAATCAATGGGATTAACCTTTACACAACTTGGACTAATTGCATTCGCACTAAACTTAACTTCCTCCCTCATTCAGCCAGTCGTTGGAGCATATACCGATAGAAAACCATCACCGTATGCACTTCCAATAGGACTTTGTTTTACGTTGGTTGGTGTACTTGGAATAGCCTTTGCTCCATCTTTTTGGTTAGTAATGTTATCCGTTATTTTTATCGGCCTTGGCTCTGCTACCTTCCACCCAGAAGGTTCACGAGTAGCTTATATGGCAGCTGGAAATCGCCGTGGCTTTGCTCAATCAATCTATCAAGTTGGTGGAAATGCCGGCCAAGCACTAGCTCCGTTAATTACCGCTTTGATACTCGTTCCACTTGGACAGTTCGGAGCGATATGGTTTACCTTTGTGGCAGTACTTGCCATTGGTCTTTTATTTTATATCGCTAGATGGTATTCAGAACAAGTGACGATTACAGCAAAAGCGAAAAAAACAGCTAAATCAGTAGATAAAAGCCAATCAAAAGTTCATCGCAAAGTAATTCTTTCGGCTATTAGCTTGTTAATTTTTCTAGTCTTTGCACGTTCATGGTTCCATGCTGGAATGACAAACTACTATGCTTTTTATTTAATTGAGCAATACAATCTAACGATTAGTCAGGTACAAGTATATCTATTTATTTTCTTAGCAGCAGGTGCTTTTGGAACATTTGCCGGTGGACCTCTTGCTGACAGATTTGGAAAAAGAAACATCATTATGCTTTCAATGCTTGGTTCTGCCCCGTTAGCATTGTTGCTACCGCATGTAGGTCCAGTACTTGCCTACCCTTTAATTGCTATTATCGGCTTTATTATATTATCTAGCTTTTCCGTTTCTGTTGTCTATGCCCAAGTTCTCGTACCAGGAAAAATTGGTACCGTCTCTGGTTTAATTGTCGGTCTCGCCTTTGGTATGGGAGCAGTAGGATCAATAGCACTTGGAATATTAGCAGATACAATTGGTTTAAGTAATACAATTCTATTTACTGTCGCTCTCCCATTACTAGGAATTGTGACGTTCTTTTTACCATCAGATAAATGGATTTCTGACAATATTTCGTAGCTTGTTAGTTAAATAGTATTGACTTTACGAATGAACAAAGGTAGATTATTATCCATAGAAAACAATTATATACCTATATACCTTTTATTCGCTGAATCATGATGAGCGGGGGAACCATTTCTGACAAACTTAAATTTGTCTTGGGGTGAATCTTTTTTTAGAGGGGATACTCTCAATCCCTAATCCGACAGCTAACCTCGTAAGCGTTACAATTTCTTGAGAGAAAGGTCTAGGTTTAATCCTAAGACCATTCTTATTTGTAGTGGTCTTTTTTTGTTCGATTTTTTCGTACTTATATACGCTTTGAAGGGAATTGAAAGCAATGAGAAAACAATTTGCAGTAATTGGGTTAGGGAGATTTGGTAGCAGTGTCTGTAAAGAATTGTATAACTTAGGTCATGAGGTTTTAGCAATTGATACAAACGATGAAAAAATAAACGAAATGACAAAATATTCTACACATGCTGTTATTGGAAATGGAACAGATGAAAAAGCGCTACAATCAATTGGTATTCGAAACTTCGACCATGTTGTTGTGGCTATTGGAGACGACATCCAATCTAGTATTCTATGTACACTTGTCCTTAAAGAAATGGGTATTGCAAATGTATGGGTCAAGGCCCAAAATCACTATCACCACCGAGTGTTAGAAAAAATTGGCGCAGACCGTATAGTCCATCCAGAAAAAGACATGGGTATCCGAATCGCTCAACACTTAGTGTCTGAGAAAATCATTGATTATATCGAGCTTTCTGAGGATTATAGTATAGTAGAGTTAATTGCAACAGCAAAAATCGCTAACCAAACATTAATCCAATTAGACGTTCGTGCAAAATACGGCTGTACGATTCTAGCTATAAAACGAGGAGAAAATGTAAATATCTCTCCTTTCCCAGATGACAAAATCCTAAAAGACGATATCCTCATTGTTATTGGGCATAAAAATGACTTAAAGAGATTTGAAGAAGAGGGAATGTAGAACAAAGAACGGCTTTAGGAATTTTCCTGAGCCGTTCTTTGTTTAGAAACACATTGTAGTTATTGACTTGACTTGTAGTAAGCTGAGCGATTGTTCTTCTCTTAAAAGCTATACACTTTCCTAGAAGCCTTACTGAAATGACGGGCTCATTTCAGCTCTTTAACGTATCCTGACTTAAATTCTTTTTAGAGGCTACTAATAGATTTGCAACTAGAGCACCTAAAGAAAGATTAATTACCATATTTACAACTGAAGGTACCGCTGCTAATGGATCAATATGATTCATAGCTAATGTTGCTGATAATGCCGTATTACAAATACCCACGTGGAATAAAAGTGCCCGACAGGTTGCTTCAGGAAACTTACAAAGGTATTTTGCAATGAGATAACTTAGCACCATAGGTAGTGCTACTTGTATGAATACAACTAAAAATAGTGATGGTAATGCCCACATATATTGAATAATTGACTCATACGCATTTGATGTAACACTTACGACAATAACTAGTAAAGCAACAACTGAACAAAGTGGAAAAAAAGGACGTATTGATGTAATTTTATTCCCCCATCTCCACTGAAGGAAAACACCTATCGCAATCGGGACAAATACGATATAGACAATATTTAGAAATAACGTCCAAAATGATACCGGAATAAATTGCCCAGCAAAGAGTTGCATTAAATACGGAGTCATAAAAGGAGCAATAAATGTATCAATCGTTGCTAATGCAATACTTAATTCAACAGTACCTCCAGCGAGAAGTGTATATACATTTGCTGATGTACCACTAGGTACTGTACCTGCTAAAATGATCCCAGCTGCTAAGCTAGCATTATCTCGAAAGAAAAGATAGGCTAGCAATACAGAAATACCTACTGTAATCATCCACTTCATTGCCATCCCAAGTAAAAGTTCTTGTGGCTTTTTTAAGACAGCCATAAAGCTATCAAATGATATAGACATCCCCATTAATAAGAAAATAAATGCAAGAGCCCACGGGGTTACACTACCTAAGAATGAAAATAATGATGGAAACACAAACGCAATAACTGAGCAAAGTATTATCCAAATAGGTAGAAATCGTTGTAGTACAAAAATAACCTTACGTAAGAAACTATTATTCAATTTATAATACTACCTTTAGTAGGTTGAACCAATAAACTGAATCCCTTAGTTCTTTCAATTCAACACTATCACCAATTTTCACTGTACTTTCTAGTAACCTACCCGTAACTCGTAATCCATTTTCGAGTTCCACTAAAATAACTTGATATGGCACATCCTTTGAAAATGGATCAGGTGCGATTGAAACAGTCGTATGGGAATAAACCAAACCATGCCCATCAATGACACTTTCAGTCAACTCATTACTTAAACATGCTGGGCATGTATACTTGGTAGGAATCATTTTCTTACCACATGACGTACATGTGAGAACTCTCATTTCCATATCCTACACTCCTTTCTTCGCAAATAGATGGACAGTTGAATAAGCACCGGTACCACCTAAGTTTTGTGCTAACCCAATCTTTGCTCCATCCACTTGATTGGCTGCATTTCCTCTTAACTGAGAGACAATTTGATAGATTTGAGCTACTCCAGTTGCACCAATTGGATGCCCTCTCGAAAGTAACCCGCCACTCGTATTTACTGGAAACTGTCCACCATGTTTTGTTAATCCCTCCTCTACAGCCTTATAACCCTCTCCACGTTTAAAAAATCCAAGCTCTTCAATAGCAATAATCTCAGTCATCGTGAAACAGTCGTGAATTTCAACAACATCAATATCCTTCGGCTCAAGATTAGCTTCCTCATATGCAAGACGAGCAGATTCACCAATCGCTGATATTTGTAAAACATCTGGTATTTCCTGAAGTAATGTAGGTCCTGATGCTTGACCAGATGCTAAGATTTTCACACCTTCATTCCCACGTGTGATAACTATAGCTGCAGCTCCATCCGTTATTGGTGAACAATCAAATAAGCCAAGTGGATCAGTAATCATTCTAGCATTGATAATTTCTTCTAAACTTGATTGTTTTTGAAACTGAGCCTTTGGATTTCCAGATGCATATTGACGGTTTTTCAATGCAACCATCGCTAAATGCTTCTTTTCAGCCCCATACTCATGCATGTAACGATTAGCAGTCACTCCAAAAAACGCAGGAAATGTTAATCCTGAAACACCTTCATTTGTATCGCTGTCCATCGCTGTGTTAATAGCTGTAGTAACTTTTTCCGTTGAAGCTTGCGTCATTTTTTCAACACCGGCTACAAGAACCGTGTCATAGACACCATGCTTAACCATCAAATAAGCTTGTCGAAAAGCAATTCCTCCAGATGCACAAGCTCCTTCGATTTTGGCAGTAGGTACACCTTGTATGCCAAGTTCATTAGAAACAATCGAGCCTAGTATTTCCTGTCCACTTAACATACCACCCATAAAGTTCCCAATATATACAGCATCAATCTTAGGCTTTCCAGCATCAATAATTGCTTCACGACATGCCTCTACCAATAATGATTTCATTGTTCGGTCATGTTTACCGAATTTCGTCATGCCAATACCCGTTACTGATACATCACTCATTTATTCTCACTCCAATACTCTTTCCGTATTTCTTTTTTTAAAATCTTTCCATAAGAGCTTTTTGGTAGTTGTTCAACAAATTGAATGCCCTTAGGCTTTTTGAAGCTAGCTAGATGTTTTTTACAAAGCTCCACTAACTCTTCTTCACTAACTGTTTCATCTTCTCGCAAAACGACATGGGCGTATACTACTTCTCCCCACTTGTCATCAGGTATACCGAATACTGACGTTTCTTTCACCGCCTCGTGCATACTTAGCACTTCTTCCACTTCACGGGGATATATATTGGCGCCACCACTAATAATCACATCTTTTTTTCTATCTACTAAATGAAGATACCCTTCTTCATCTATCCAACCTAAATCTCCTGTATGCAACCATCCATCTTTTAACGTATCCCTTGTAGCTTCTTCATTGTTCCAATATCCTTGCATTACTAATGAGCCAAAGCAAATAACTTCACCTACATCACCTTGTCCAACTTCTTCACCATCATCATTAACAATCTTCATGTCAACAAACGGTCCCGTTGCCCCACATGATAAAGGACGCTTAGAAAGTTCATGTCTAGGCATACATGTAATCGCCATCGGTGCTTCAACTTGCCCATAAGTTTCAACAAATATAGGACCTAGTAATTCGAGAGCCTTTTTAAGCTTTTCCTCAGCAATTGGCGCCCCTGCCATGTTAATTGACTTTAATGAAGCTAATAATGAAGGATCACACGAAGGGTCATGAATCATCAAATTAACCATAGTCGGAACAAGGAAAATAATATTTACTTGTTCCTCATGTATATCCTTAATAAATTCCGGTGGGTTAAACTTTGAAAATACGACCTGCTTATTTCCAAGAATATAGGAGCATTGAGCTAAAAAATTACTCCCGTGGGTCAATGGAGCAACGTGACCAATTACATCTTCTGTAGTAATTTCACATGACATAATTAGAGATAACGCACCAGCAATAAAGTTACGGTGTGATAACATAACCCCTTTTGGGCGCCCTGTTGTTCCTGATGTATACATAATGGCATACAAATCATCTTCTAAGACCTCAACATTTACTCGACTAGAAGAACTAGTAGAAACTAAATTTTCATACTGCTCACCAACGTTTATTACTGGAAGTGATGTTTCTATTGGTTGAATCAGTTCCTTCTCTCCGATAATGATTGACGCACCCGATTGTTCAAGAATATATTCATGCTCCTTCGGGTGAAGTCGATAGTTTAATGGAACTTTCACCAACCCACTGAATGCTACCGCTAAATCAAGCTCAATACATTCATAACGGTTAGACATCAAAATGGCTACCCGGTCCCCTTTAGAAAGTCCTTTTGCTAGTAAGCCATTCGCAATTCGCTGTGCACGATCAGATAGTTCAGAAAAAGTAAAAGATTGCTCTCCAGCAGTAACTGCAACTTTATTAGCATATTGCTTACACGTTTTTCGAGCTAATAAGCCGATTGTTTCCATAACATTTCACCCCTTATTTCTGATTAAACGTTGTTAAACGGAACCCAGCCTTTTCATTAAAAGCTCTTTTTGCTTCCACATTGTCTGAAACATGAATACAAAACTCAATAGTTACTAAGACTGGGTTTTTATTTTTCAAAAAATGGCCTCCTAAAATTGTTCCATCTTCATTAACTATCAATCCATGAAAATGAATATCTAGTTCACCTGACTCATCTTTAGCTATAACCCCTGTACCACTTAATAGCTCAATCGCTCCTACTACTTCCTTCTCTTGACTATATGTTGGCTTCCCTTGAGCATCAGACGCACCATGAATATAGCAAACTTGACTAAGAGAACCCATACATGTAACAAATCCTGAGGTAATACCATGAACTTCACACTGAGCAATCAGTCCAGCTAACAAATCTTCGCCACTAGCTAAACAACCAAACAGTTTTCCCTTTTCTTTGTCGTATACCGAATGACTCGATTGTGTCAATTTTTTCACCTCTACTTAACTTGTAATAAATCTGGTAAAAACGTAGAAATTTGCGGAACAAACGTTACTAACAGTAATACAATTACAGCTGCGAATACAAATGGTAATACTGCTTTTGAAATGTCTCGTAACGATATCTTTGAAATACCACAAGCTACATATAAATTGACCCCTACTGGTGGAGTAAAAAGACCAATAGCTAAGTTCACAACCATGAATACACCAAATACTGTCGGATCGATACTTAAGTGAATCATAATTGGGATTAAAATTGGAACAAATAAATACAGAGCAGAAATTGCATCTATAAAAGCACCTGCAATAATTAAAATTAGATTAATTAATAACAATATTAGAATTGGGTTTTCGGTAATACTTAATAAGCTATCCGCAACGGTTCTTGCAATTCTCTCTTTCGTAATGATATAAGCAAAGACTGAAGCAGAAGCAACGATAAACATAACAACTGCTGTTTGAACCGATGAGTCTACTAAAATATTTTTAAAATGAGGGATTTTAATTTCTCTATAAATAAAGATCCCTACAAATAAACCATAGAATACAGCAACTACTGCAGCTTCAGTAGCCGTAAAAATCCCACCATAAATACCACCGATAATTATAAATGGCATTAATAAGCCCCAAAATGCACTAAAAAATGATTTGATAATTTCTTGAGGCGTTGATTTTTTCCTCGGTTTATATTCAGACGTTACAGATAAATCAGAAAGTCCTTTGTTTTCACGTTTCAGTACATAGTAAGCTGCGAGCAAAAATCCAATTCCAAGAAGGATACCTGGTACTATACCTGCGATAAAAAGACGGCCAATTGAAACAGGTAATCTATCTCCTGCCACAACTGCAAATACAATAAAGGCAATACTTGGAGGAATGATAATCCCTATAGAGCCGGCACTTGCTAATAACCCAGAAGCGGATTCCTTGGAAAAACCATTTTTCACTAGGGCAGGGATTAATATCGTACCTAATGCAGCAACTGTTGCAGGCCCTGAACCGGAAATAGCCGCAAAAAAGAAAGCTACCATAATTGTGACTAGTGCCATTCCTCCTTTGCGATGACCTAATAATGAGTCAGCAAATGCAATTAGACGCTTCGATATACCAGCATACTCCATAATAACTCCAGCTAGGATAAAAAATGGGATGGCTAATAGTGTAAAACGAGCCGAGGAAGCATACATAATATCAGTTAGTGTAGATAGTGCTCTTACACCATCAAATATAAAGAGGGTTGAAACGGATGCCGCTGCTAAGGAAATTGCAATGGGAACGTTAATTAATAATAGTAAAAAGAAAATACCAAACAATACAATTGCTATCATGTTGTCTTCCTCCCCTCTCTTACAATTGTAAGAATTTCAGCCACTGTAACTTGTATTGAACGGATCAAACATAATGCTCCTCCAACAAGCATTCCCGATGAAAAGATCCATTGCGGCCAACCAAGGGCAGGTGATTTTTGATTTAAACTCATTTGAAATTGAATCGTATCCCAAGTGTAATAAACGACCATTGAGAAAATTAAAATACTAATAATTCCAGTGATTGATACTAAAATGACTTTAATTGAATCTTTCGCTAAGTCATATATCAAACTAAAACCAAGATGAGATTTACGATGAATTCCAATTGCAGCTCCTGTAAAAATTAGTAATACAAATAGATTAACAGTCACTTCTTCTGTAAATGAAAGGGAATAGTTGATAAAATAACGGCTTATTACATTAGCAAAGGTAAGAATTGACATTACTGACAAGCTAAATATAACTAAACTGTATTCAAAATATGTAAGTAGTTTACTCATGTTCATCACCTTTTTCGTCTAGGTAGTAATTGAGACAGAAGCTATCGCTTCTGCCTCACAATTTCTTAGTTGCCTCTGAATGCTTCTAGTAACTCTGCACCCCAGACAGACTCATATTCATCATAGATTACTTCTACTTTTTCTCTGAAACCATCTAACTGTTCATCAGAAAGGTATGAAAATTCCATTCCGCTTTCCTTTAACTCTTCAATTAAGTCAGCTGAACGCTCACGGTTTAATTCTTTTTGATAAGCGTTTGCTAAAGCTGCAGCTTCACGTACAGCTTCTTGATCAGAAGGATGAAGTGATTCAAATAATTCTTTATTCATTCCAAGTACAAGTGGATCATATGAATAGTTCCACATTGAAATATATTGTTGAACTTCATTTAAACGAGACGAATGAATAACATCGATAGGATTTTCTTGTCCGTCAATTGTACCTTGTTGAAGTGATGTAAAGACTTCAGCAAATGCCATTGACGTCGGGTCAGCACCTAATGCTCTAAATAAATCAATATACATGCTAATACCAGGAATACGAACTTTTAAATCTTTAATGTCTTCTACATTTTCAATTGGACGAACATCATTTGTGATTTGACGGAAGCCATTTTCACCATAGCCTAAAGGCTCTACACCAATTTCACGTAAAATTTCATTTAATGCTTCTCCACCAGAACCTGCAAGAGCTGCATCCGCTTCGTCTAAATCTGTGAACAAGAACGGTGCACTTACAGCTCCAAAACGCTCATCAATAATTGAATAAATAATTGTTGAGTGATAAGAAAGATCTGTATTTCCACGTAATAACATTTCGATACCTGTTTGTTGATTTCCACCAGATAACTGCTCATCGCCAACAACATCAATCTCAAAACGTCCATCCGTCAGAGCACTTAACTCTTCAGCAAACTTCTCAGCACCTAAGAACCAAGTAGATGCTTCACCTGTAGTTACAGACATGCTTAGGTTATATGTATCTGTTGGTTCATCAGAACTAGTACCATCCTGACTTTCTCCTTGGTCTGGCTCAGCATCTCCACCAGTTGATTGCCCACCACATGCAGCTAAAACTAATAGCATCATAGCAACTAGTAGTGAAAGCCATAACTTTCTTTCTCTCATAATGATTTCCCCTTTTCTAACCTATATTTTTTTAATTATTAGTACAAAAAATATATTGGACTAATAAAATAAATAACAAATAGCAATTTTCAGAGTTTTAAAATTATAATGCTATTCTAACACCATTAAATATCAAGATCTATCTTTTTTACCTTTTTTATGTTGCTTACATTAATTCGCTAGTTTATTTCATCTAATTAAATCTCTTACTACTAATCTACGTTCTACGACTTAAAACTCTGAATCTGTATTGTTTGTTTATATATTTGCCTTGGTCTTCCCCTACTAATTGGCTGTTCTTCTCCAATTATTTTGACGAAATCATTTAATTCAAGCTTACTCAATATTCTCCTAGCACTTCGCAAGGTAATTCCAAAGCCAGTAGCTAAATCATTTGTTGTAAATTTTTTCTCCGTTGAAAACTCTGTAAAGGAAAGTAATTTATTAATTGTACCAACACTCAAACCAGCTTTTTTCGCAATTGCAATTAACTCTGGATCATCGCTTCTTATTGAATACCTTAGCTGAGATTTATCTCCTATTGGACCATGAACATATCCATCTATCTCAACAATAAAACAACTTCCATACTCAATGAACCTTGCCTTTGATAAAGCTTCATGTGCTTTTAGTTCTGCATCATAGGCAGTCTCTCCAAAGCCAATTCCTAAATACGTTTCCAACTGAAGTTTTTGTCGAATTTCTTGTAAAATACTAATTTCTTTGAAATGTTTAGTGATTCTTTCTATTTGACCTCTTGTTGTAATAAAGCGAATCTCACCACTTTCTGACCAATCAATTAACGCTTGTATTTCTTCTCCAAAATCTATTAATAGCTGTTGCAATGCAAGTTTTCGTCGCTTAACTTGATATTCAGAAGTATGGTTATTGTTTGATTCTTTCTGATTCTTCACTCCAATGATCCCTATCGCAATCTGACTTTGAGCATGTTGTAATGATTTCCCTTCTAATATCGCTCGTTCTAATGTATTTCGAATAGAAGATTTAGCTGGTGATATTCGATATACAGGTACGTTTAAGGCTAGTAATTTCTCATAAACAGTATAAACACTAGTAATGGCTGCCTCTACATGGTTATTTGACCATAGATGATAATGGAAGGTAACCAATTCATCCAAGTTTTGATTCGATCCACATTCTTTTGTAAATGTTTTTTCTATACTAATTTCTAATTCTTCTAGACATTCTCTTATCTCAGATTCTGCAGGATAATCAATACTAAATGTAATTGGTTGCTTTGAGCTCACTTTCATTCTTTCAACCATTTTAAAGAGCCCACGATAAATTGATATTTCATTATATGGTACATAAACCATTGGTTTTGTGCCTTGAATTTGATTTTCCTTTAAATAATTTAGAGCTACTAAATAAGGTATCGGTCCACCAAACAGTAGTATATCGTGCTCCTCCATATAGGTGTTTACAAGTTCGATAACATCTTCTGGATTTCGAAATATATCAATAGTAATTTCAATATCATCATACCTCTTAATTATTTCTTTTGTATTCCCCACCATATCAGGCGTGATTATCGCTGCAACTTTTATCATATGTAAAAGCTCCTTTCGATCTACTTATTGTTATAATTTTCAGAATTTTATAAAAGGTCTATTTACGGACATTGTAACAAAATGATAAATGGAATACTATAGCATTAAGAAAAGAAACTTAAAACTGTATTAACGATAAGAAAGGGGGAAAAGAAGTCACGGTGACGAAATGATACTAACTTTAGAAGGTAGTGAAACAAATGGAGAGTTTATTACTTGCCTCTATAATCGTTTTTTTTGCAGCTGTGTTGCAAGCTTGCACAGGCTTTGGATTTTCAATAATGGCCACACCTTTTTTACTCTTTGTATTTGACCCACGGACAGCAATCCAAATCAATATTATTCTCTCAATTGTTATTTCATTATTTATGGTTCCACGAATCGGAAAAGAAGTAGATAAGGTACTTCTAAAGAGACTCTTAATTGGTAGTGTTATCGGTAGTCCAATTGGTATTTTTGTATTTCTATATTTAGATGTTCAACTGTTAAAGCTTATCATTAGTCTACTAATTCTATTCCTTACTGCCTTATTAATCTTTAAATTCACAACGAATCGGACAGCTAAAAAGGATACTATTGGTGGTGGCTTATCAGGATTATTAACAACAAGTATTGGAATGCCTGGTCCTCCTTTACTATTATATTTTACAGGGGCGAATATCGATAAAGCTGTTTTAAGGAGCACTACTTTAGCATTTTATCTATTTGTTTATGTTGTCGGACTAGGAATGCAAATCACCTTTGGCTCTACCTCAAAAGAGATATGGATTTCTTCTCTAATGTTATTACCTGTTACCTTTGCTGGAATTTTTGTTGGTCAGTACGTTTTTCATTATATTAATCAACGAGTATTTCAGTTGATTACGTATATTATCTTAGCAATAACAGGTCTATATTTATTGTTCACATCAATCTAGCGCTTCTTACACTACGTAAGAAGACACTTACTTTTGTAAGCGCTATCATTTTAAATGCAATGAAATTCGTTATTTTTGTAAAGAATTCTTACTAACTAAAAGGAGGGCAGCTTATGCTATAATTTCTTTTATCATAAAACAATATACGTTTCCATTGTTAATTTTCTGAAAATTTTAAATAGTTAGTTTATCATTCCATTAAACAAAAGGGGGCTATAACGTGAGATTTATTTCAAAGTTATTTACTAGAATAGCAGAAAGATATTTGCCTGACGCATTTATTTTCGTTTTTGCTCTTACATTACTAGTATTCATTCTTGGTCTTTTTAAAGGATACGGGCCAGTTCAAATAGCGGACTTTTGGGGTAATGGATTTTTTGATTTATTGGCTTTTACAGCTCAAGCGATTTTAATACTTGTTACAGGATTTGCTTTAGCACATACACCTCTTATCAATAAATGGTTAAAAGCATTTGCTAGAATTCCCAAAAATGAAATTCAAGTCATTATCGCTACTACATTAGTAATGATGGTTTGTAGCTGGTTATCTTGGGGCTTTGGTTTAATTGCGGGTGCTATCGTTGCACGTGAAATGGGAATCGTTCACAGAGGAAAAATCCACTATCCTCTAGTTGTAGCTTCTTCTTATGCTGGATTTCTCGTCTGGCATGCGGGCTATGGTGGAGCAATCCCGACACTAATTGCTACACCTGGACATTTTCTGGAAGACCAAATGGGGATCATTGAAGTTTCGGAGACAATTTTTGCACCGAGTACATTTATTCTATTAGGGATTTTAGCTATCGTTATTCCTACTGCCCTTATTATGATGAGACCTAAAGAAAACGAAGCTAGAATTAGTCTACCAGAATCAGAACTAGCTAAAGAAGAAATTGCTTCTAGTCATGATAATAAAAGCTTAACTCCTGCAGCGAAATTAGAAGAACAACGCTTTATACCTCTTATTCTAGGAATACTTGGTGTATTTTGGTTAGGAGCATACTTTTTCAATGGTGGTACAGTAAACATCAACATTGTCATTATGAGTTTCTTCGCATTAGGACTACTATTAACCCCGAATGTTCGAAGCTACATACATTCATTTGAAGGCGGTGCAAAGTCATCATATGGAATTATTATGCAGTTCCCCTTCTACGCAGGTATAATGGGAATAATGATTGGTACTGGAATGGCAGCTGATATCGCTAACACTTTTGTTACGATTGCAACTGATAAAACCTTACCTTTCTGGGGATTCATTAGTGCAGGAATCGTAAATATGTTTGTTCCATCAGGTGGTGGACAGTGGGCAGTACAGGGGCCAATTATGGTTGAAGCTGCAAATCAACTTGGCGCTGATATGTCAAAAGTTGTTATGGCTGTAGCTTGGGGAGATGCTTGGACGAATATGATTCAACCGTTCTGGACACTTCCTTTATTAGCAATAGCAGGATTAGGAATTAGACACATTATGGGTTATACAGCTTTAATTTTGATTATTAGTGGCGTTGTATTAGGTGCAGGGTTACTTATTCTCTAAACAGCAATAATGACTAAACTATTGGGGTGAAACGTTTATGCATATATCCAAGTATGATGATATAACAAATTTGTCCGCTCTGAATATGGCAGAATTAGTTCAACAAAAAAAACTGTCAGCCGTTGAAATAATTAAAGCACACTTACATCGAATTGATGCTCTCAACCCTACAATTAACGCTTTCTGTACTATATTATCTGATGAGGCTATGTCTGCTGCTGCTGCAGCAGATGAAGCTTTCATGCGCGGGGAGAAAGTTGGCCCTCTCCATGGATTGCCTGTAGCACTGAAAGATTTGACTCCAACAAAAGGTGTTCGAACAACTCGAGGATCAAAATTATTCGAAAACTTCATTCCAGAAAATGATGCCCTTCTTGTAAAAAGAATAAAAGAAGCAGGTGGAATTATTATCGGAAAAACAAATACACCTGAATTTGGTCATAAAGGTATAACTGACAATCAACTTTTTGGTCCAACTCTCAACCCATGGGATACTAAACGAACTGTTGGTGGTTCAAGTGGAGGTTCAAGTGCCGCTGTTGCTTCAAGAATGGTCCCTCTTGCTGAAGGTAGTGATGGCGCAGGTTCAATTCGTATTCCAGCGAGCATGTGTGGCGTTTTTGGATTTAAACCAACTTATGGGAGAATTCCAGATGTTGTAGGTGCATTTTCAAGTCACACCCCCTTTTTCCATAACGGTCCTATTACTAGAGATGTTTCCGACGCTGCTCTATTTTATCAATCAATGGCAGGCGCTCATTATACTGATCCTTTCTCCATTCCAAATGATGAGAATATATTTGCAACATTGAATGACAGTATTAAAGGAATGAAAATTGCCTATAGTCCAAATTTAGGCTATTTCGATATTGCCCCTGAAGTCGAAGCAAGTTGTAAGCAAGCAGCTACTATATTTTCTGAGCTAGGTTGTGTAGTCGAAGAAATTGATATAGGTTTTGATAAAGAAATAGAAAACGACTTTATGATTTTGTGGTGTGGGAAAATGGCATCATTATATGACGACTTAACTGACCAACAACTTTCATTACTAGAGCCTGAGGTAAAAGAGTTAATCATTCATGGTAAACAACTGAGCGCTGTACAGTTTGGAAAAGCGAACTTAGCTAGAGAAAGGGTCTGGGAAAAACTAATAAAAATTCATGAAAAGTATGACTTTCTCATTTGCCCTACTACTGCAGTCCCAGCTTTTCCACTTGAACATGGAGCTCCTACTACTATAAATGGAAATCCTATTAACCCTTTAATCGGTTGGTTTTTGACTTATCCATTTAATTTAACTGGAAATCCAGTTGCTTCCGTACCATGTGGTTTTTCCAAAGATGGTCTACCAATTGGTTTACAAATTATTGGTCGTCATTTAGCTGACTCCTCCGTCCTTCGTTGTTCCAAAAGTTTTGAAAAGCAACTAGCCCTTGACACATTTGTAAAGGACATAGTAATAAATAGATAAGCCAAGTAATTAAGCCGTCTTCGTGTAGCAAGACGGCTTTAGCAAGATTCTATTCTCTTTTTAAAACTCTATAGCAATTAAACTCAATGTTCCTAAATCATAACTACGATGTAGGACTGTAGGTGTTTGTGCAGTACCACTTCCCATAGCAATGAACAATGGAACAAAGTGTTCCGCTCTTGGTACAGCTAAATTCGCATGAGGAGCAAGTGTATGATAGTTGAATAAAGAATCTACGTTTTGTGTTTTGATATTATCGAGTAACCAATCGTCAAATTCATTAGTCCAAGGCTCAACTTCAGTTTGACCCCATTTAAGTAATCGTAAATTATGTGATGTCCCCCCACTTCCGATAACGAGAATATCTTGATTACCAAGCCCACGCAATGCTTCCCCAATTTTATACTGCTCCTTAGGAGGTATATAAGGATTAATAGACACTTGAACAACGGGAATTTCTGCATTTGGATAAAGGTGCTTTAAAATTACCCAAGCACCGTGATCTAAACCTCTCTTTTCATCTCTCTTTGATGCAATTCCAGCACCTTTTAATAATTCTTCAACAATCGAAGCTACTTCTGTAGAACCTTTTGCTGGATATGTTACTTTAGATAATTCTTCTGGAAACCCACCAAAATCATATATTGTGTCGTATGGATCATCCTTAAAGGATATTGTTGTAGTTTCTTGTTCCCAATGCGCTGTAAATAAGACAATTGCTTTAGGTGCGAAACGCTGTCCAATTTGTTGTAATGTCTCAGTATATGTGTTCTCTTCTAATGCTAACATGGGAGAACCGTGACAAATAAAAAGTGATGGCATCATACTTTTACATCTCCTATTTAATGACTTTGATATATATACAAATCTTACAACCACATTATCATATTCCCACAATATCTCCCAACAACTTGCACCTTTCTTCGTTTCCGCACTATTAGGTAAAACTAGACAAAGGAAGCCAAAGGTTGTCAAAGGTTTCGACAAGCAATTAAAAGAATCTATTAAATAAGAGCAAGTATAGTCGACTTGTATCACTTTGAGCAGTTTTATTTAAGAATTGCTCAAAAAGTCATAGAATTTACAGAAAAAAGGAGCATGATAGTATGAGAACAAAACGTAGAGATGATTGGAAATCACATTGGAGAAAATATAAACATTTATATAAAGGAAACCGTAATGAAAGAAGAAATAAATGGAGAATAAAATGGGATAACCGTTTTAAAGCTAGTTAATTGAACTACTCACCGCTTAAATTCTAATGAAATTTGAAGCGGGAGATTCCTGCGAACACCAGTGTAACCACTAGTTATTGAGCAAGCTCTACCCGTAGTCCCTACGGTGAAAACAAAAAATATCTTATGTGATAGACCTACCACGCGCCCTACTTTTGCTTGGTTTTCACAACTTCGGTATGCGTGGAATGGATTGACCCTTCTTTGAATAAGCTTTCACTAATCCACTACTTAAGTATTTTTTAATTTCCTGAGCCACTAAAAAAGTGGAGACAGAACCTGACGTTCTGCCTCCACTTTAATTTTATCTTAGTTAATTAATTTTCTCCCATATATTATCGTTATATAGACGCTTGTCCTGTAAAATCAATTTTCCTGTGTGGTTTAAATTAACATCAACATTTATATTTCTTAATGAATCTTCGTTTAGTACAAATGGACCTTCTTTGTTTAACTTCTTCCACAGCTTTACGTCTCTACGATAAAGACGTTCGCGCAACTGATAGACATCTGCGCCAATTTTCAATCCTTCTAGATAAGTTTTTCTTACTTCTTCTTCTACTTCTTTCTTAATCCTTACCTTTACTTCTTCCTCAGTTATTGGCTTTATAACTTCTGATAAATTAGCCTCAAATACGAGATCTAAATCAAAAAACACTTCCCCATTTTGTTCTGTATACGTCACTTCTATATCAGGACTTATTAATGACGCAGTAGTTTTAGGTCTCTCATTATCGCCAAGAGCAACCCCAGAACGAAACGTTTCATCCTGTACCCACCGATAACCTGTAATCTGCTCTGCATCAAGCAATCCTTTATATCTTCCTTGTTCTATTACAAATGCTCCGTTGATTGAATACTTTTCTTTTGATTCTGTTTCTTCATAATACAACTCATCTGAAATTGCCAAGTTCGGCAAAATAAGAGTTGAGGCAGGTTCTTGAAGCCACGCAAAAAATCGATTCATCCGAACTCTAGGAATCATTGAACTTTGTTCAAATGTCGGTGTTGGATCATGTAGCATTGTTTGTAATGGTGAAAGTTCATACATTGATGTAACCGAAAAAATATCCATCATCGACTCTTCTGTCCCAAATACCCATGGTGTATAACGGAACTCTGGATAACGTATAAGAATATCGAGAGTATCACCTACTTCTCTTTTAAAAACACTTTCTGAAATAACTATCGCAGACATATGTCCCCAGAAAATACGTTGCTGCGCTTCTTCATAAATTTGCGATAATGCTAAATCAAGTGTCTCACCTGTACCGCGCCCTATCCAAGGTGGAAACTGGGCAGAAGGTTGTCCTACATCTGCTGCGGCAATTGCAGCAAAGTCAATAAATTGAGTATAGGTAATAAATTCCTCTGACTCTTCGTCATAGTCAACTCCTATTGCAACAACATAGTACATTTCATTCATTAATTTTGCATCCCAACAGCCTGTAAGTAGAAGTAAACTAATTAATATAACCGAAAAGCTCGTTCGTGAAAAAGGAAAACTCATGACGATTCCCCTTTTCTCGTTTGATCTTTCGTGTTCATGTTCGTAGGTCTTTTCTTCATCATAGACCAAGGTAAGCGTCCAAAGGTTGATAAGAAATCCTTAAAATTCGTTGTACCACCAGTTGATAAATAAGGAACATTAAATGACGTTAGTGTCGATAGATACCATAGAATGGAAAAAAGACTAATAATAAACCCAAAAATCCCTAGAAATGCGGCTAAGAAAAAGGAGTATAAACGTAGAATCGTTACTGTTCCATTCAATGACTGATTAACTAGTGTAAACGTACCCACTATTGATAAAGCAATTACAACAAGCAACGTTGCTGAAGCTAATCCACCTTGAATTGCTGCGTCACCAATAATAAGCCCACCAACAACCGCTACCGTTTGACCCACAGGCTTTGCCAGTCGAACAACAGCTTCCCGAAAAAGTTCCAAGAAAATTAACATCATGATTGTTTCAAGGGAAGTTGGAAAAGGGATTCCGTGCCTTGATAAAGCAACAGTTGTTAGAAATTGAAATGGTACCTGCTCTAAATGAAAGGTCATAATTGCAACCCACAAGCTAGGCAAAAAGATAGCTAATAATAACCCTAAGAACCGAAGCATAACCTCCATCGTAACAAAGTAATATGGGGTATGTAAATCTTCCGGTGTTTTTAATAACATTGTAAATGTAGCTGGTGCAATTATTCCATTTGGTACACCGCTTATAAGAATTGCAAACTTTCCTCGAGTTAGACAATTGACAACATAGTCAGGTCTACCTGCAAATTCACATAACGGAAAAATTGAATAAGGTGAATCTGCAAGTAGTTCTTCTAGTATGGAACTAGAATCTAATACGTCTATATCAATATCATTAATACGCTTCCTAGCTTCCTCGATGAGTGTAGGATCAACAACATCCTCTAGATATAACAAAGAAACCTTTGTTTTACTACGCTTTCCAACAATAAATGTTTCATTATACATACTATTTGTTCTTAGTCGTTTTCTCACAAGAGCCACGTTTGTGCTTAAGTCTTCAGTGAATCCATCTTTAGGACCACGAATGGAAATTTCCGTATTCGACTCTTCTGGTGTACGGTTTGGTTCTTCCGTAATTGTTAAAAAGAAAACTCGTTTACTATTTTTAAAATAAAGAACGAGCTCTCCAGAAAAAACATTGTAAACGAGTTCTTCCATTCCCTCTTCTGAGCCTAGAGCACGTATTGGTAAACGTTTTTGAAGCTGCTGATAAAACTGATAATCATTATTTGAATCATCAATGACAGCCTCAATATCAGGTAAAATAAATTGACTTAATTCCTTTGAATCCGCTAAACCCTGACAATAAATGACTAGAACGGGCTCATCAGATTTTCCAAGCATGTAATTATGCGTAATGACATCTTCGCTAGAAGAAAAGGTATTTATCATGTTTTCTTCTGTTAGTTTTTCAGGTAATAGTTCTCCCCCACCCTTTGTCAGAGTAGCACCTTTGTCTGTTTTACGTTGTTGTTT
Source organism: Bacillus sp. FJAT-45350 (assembly GCF_002335805.1). Lineage (NCBI taxonomy): Bacteria > Bacillati > Bacillota > Bacilli > Caryophanales > Bacillaceae > Bacillus > Bacillus sp. FJAT-45350. The sequence continues at coordinate 1,806,669 of NZ_NISU01000001.1, forward strand.
ACGTAAGCTAGAGAGTCTGCTCGTGATTTTCATTTGCACTCCCCCTTTTTTTCTTAGATGCAAATTGACATAGTAGAAGTAGTACAAGCGTAAAGAGAAGAACGAACCCAATTACTATTGGATAAAACCAGTTCATTAATAAATTTAAAAACATCGGGTCACTTATTGGAAAGTAAGTCGAAATGATAAAAATCAGTGCAATACCTGCGATTACTTTTGTACGATGTCTTGATTTTTCTTGTAAAAATATATCACCTAATAAAAACAGTAGAAAAGAAAGACGAATAAATGCCCCAGACATCCACTGATAAAATGAAAGTACATCTAAATGGTCTACATATTCTCCCAATGTTAATAGTCTCCACTGCTCAAAGGCAGGGTACCGTTGTTTCATCGCTTCAGCAGGTCCAAATTCCGTAATCGCACCTATGGTAGGACCTAACGTAAGACCTATTAAAATAAGGCTTAGGATAACGAGATGAAAGAAGCGGATTTGTCCCTTTACTTTGTGTTGAACTAATAGGAGCATTATCATCTCAGCTAACCCACCAGTCACATAGATCATTCCGTGTAAGATAGGATTCCAGCCGTGCTCAACTATGGGAAAAAGCAATGAATGATCTTTTTCTGGCATGTTTCCTCCAGCTACAAAAAAACCAAAGATTACGACAAACGGGAGTACGACAACACCTGACATTATAAGGGGTTTCAAACCAGATTTAGCTACAAGAAAAATAAGTATTAAAAATACAAATGCGACGATTGTATTTGGTGTATATAACAAGTAAGATAAATCAATCCACATGACTGTATCTCGAAAGGTAATATAAAAGTTAAATGCTATGTAAATCAAAAAAGGAGCCATTACTATAATAGCAACAATATTTCCATATTTATTTTTCAACCAGTCAAACAATTTTTCTTGACCGAGCTTCTTTATTACAACAAGTAATACTACGAGCCATAAAATTACTGGAATAATGGACAAAAGGATCGCCAACCACGCATCTCGAGCCGATGCATTTAATAAAAGAGGAATAATGATAACGTGATTTGTAAGGCCAGTAGATAAAGTAAAAATAATAAGAATATGACGAACATTGAAAGACTGACTTGTCATAGCAAAGCTCTCCTCAACCTAAGACATCTTTCAATTAGTCTTTGGAAAACTTTCCAAAATATACTTTTAAATAGAAAATGATTAGTGATTAGTGATTAATGGTTAATGGTTATTTCAATTATGAGCTGAAAACTCAGCTATATTAATTAATCATTAACAATTACCAATTAGCAATTAATTAACCATTACCAATTAGCAATTATTAATGAATGAATATTCTCTCTCATATTATCGAACAATACAGTCAGGAATAATGTGGTGGTGAGTGAATTATGGATGAAAAAACATTAAAGTGGTGGCAATTATCCTTATTAGGTATTGCTTGTACAATTGGTACAGGTTTCTTCCTCGGGTCTGGGGTAGCTATAACGATGGCTGGTCCTTCTGTCATTTTTGCTTATATTATTGCTGCAATTGGTACATATATCGTATACGAAGCACTAGCAAAAATGACGGTAGCTGATCCTCAACAAGGCTCTTTTAGAACCTATGCCAAGCAAGCATATGGTCGATGGGCAGGCTTTACGAGTGGTTGGGTTTATTGGCTTTCTGAAATGTTAATTATGGGGAGTCAAATGACAGCATTAGCTATCTTTTCACGTTTTTGGTTTCCTGCGATACCATTGTGGGTGTTTGCCGCTGGTTATGCAGCTCTTGGGATTCTTGTCATTTTAGGTGGGTCTAAAGGCTTTGACCGTGTTGAGAATTTGCTAGCTGCGCTTAAATTTGCTGCAATTATTATGTTTATTATCTTAGCTGCGCTAGGATTATTTGGTCTATTTGGTAAACTAGGAACTGACCTAGCAATCCCACGCTCATATGAAGGCTTTTTTCCAAACGGGATTACAGGTTTCCTTCCTGCACTAATCTTTGGTTTTTACGGTTTTGCCGGTATTGAAATTATTGGACTTTTGGCCATGCGCTTAAAAAATATGGATGATGCACCTAAGTCGGGGAAAGTGATGCTTGCTTCACTAACCGTGATTTATGTGATGTCAATAGGACTAGCATTAACTTTAGTATCTTGGAAAAATTTCAAAACAGATGAAAGTCCATTTGTAACAGCCTTAAACCTATTTAACCTTCCATTTGTTCCAGATATATTTAATGGTGTTTTCATTATCGCGGGATTTTCTACTATGGTAGCTTCGTTATTTGCTGTCATAAGAATTCTTGTCACATTATCAGAGGACAAAGATGCACCGAAATTTTTATCGAAAAAGCTCAAAAACAAGATTGCACTGCCTGCCATACTCCTGACTGCAGGCGGTATGGGCGTTTCGATTATATTGGCTGTGTTAATTCCAGGTCGAATTTACGAATACATTACAACTGCAGCTGGACTTATGCTTCTATACAATTGGTTTTTTATCCTTGGCTCTTATAACCGATTATTTAAAGTCACAACTTTTGATAAAGTAAAACGAATTATTGGTTTTATTTTTATTTTATTGGCGGTATTTGGGACAGTGTTCCACCACATCAGTCGTCCAGGCTTCTTTGTAAGTATTTTATTCATATTCATCATTGGTCTAGTAACTTACATTATGACGAGAATATGGAAAAAGGGAACTGAAAAAAAAGACACAGGATCTTTATTTACCAAAATAAAGCAATAGCAGCTTGAATACCGAAATAGATACCAAAACCAATTAATGATAATCCAGAAACAACAGATATTCCTGTAAGCAGTCTATTTGTGAGATACTTACGTAGACTGCTTGCAAATCCAGCCATCGTTAAATCCCAAATTGTAATACCGATAAAAATTGCTGCACTGTACATTATGACTTGACTCGTCCCATATTTAGTCACCGTATTCGCTAGAATAGACCCAAAAATTCCTAACCAAAATAGAATTGTCAATGGATTAAATAAAGACATGAAAAAACCAGAAAAAAATGATTTTAGATGGGACTCTTTCCCCCTAGCTAATGTATCTTCCTTTGAAACTTGCGAGGCGCTAAATAGACTTTCAATACCTGTATAAACTAAAACGAAGAAACCAAATATCCATAGAAATGTCTGCATGAAAGGGATTTCAAGAAAATGTACAACCCCAACAAACACAAGTAGCATATATATTGCATCAGCTACAGTTGCCCCTAAGCCAACTAACCACGCATGGAAGAAACCATGCTTTATCCCTCTATCTAATTGAGCTGCATTAACAGGTCCGATTGGCGCAGCCAAAGACAAACCCAAAAAAATATAACTAAGAAATATCGCCATATGTTCTAGCCTCCAAAAGCAAAATTAAGACAGGACAAACCCACCGCTTGTACAGTCTATTCAGCTGATTTGGAATTTACTACTCAGATTTATATAACTTATTTCAAAGCAGAAGAATTGAAAAAGGATAGAGTTGCTTTACGAAGCCCCTTCTATCCCTGTGTATCTACTATTTTTCATTCTCCATCTCAAGTTCAACCTTTTTTCCACCTGCATTCAAATATGTGAGCACTTCTAAATCTGGTTTGATTTTCACTAAGCCCTGTATGTATGGCTTTACTAAGTCTTTAAAGTCTTCTAGTACACCGTCTTGTTCGACAAGTGCAAATACATAAAGCTTTTTCTCATCAATTAAAAAAGATAAATAGCCAATCGGTTCGTTTCTATCTGTAACTATATTAAGTAACTGAGCCTCTTCCTTAATAAACTCTGGGGAAAAATATATATCCACAAAAAACCCCTCCTATATTCAGTAATCATAGGAGTAGTATCCCTCAGTATTAAGTATCATATTACATTTATTGATAGTGTTTAATTATTTCTTGAAGCTTTAAAGCCAGTCCCATCTTCCCTTCCACTTTTAGGTTGCCTGTCATAAAACCCATTGTCGTATTAAAATCCCCTTTCAACAGTTTAGAAAAATTTTTATCCGAAAGAATTAACGTAACTTCTGAATCATTCGGAGTCCCTTCTACGACCTCTACTTTCCCATTTTCTAAGACAATTTGGAATTGACCGCTTTCCTTAAGATCAATTTGATAAGCTCGGGCTTTCTCTCCTTCAATATAAACTGGGTTTGCGTTAATTTTTTCCGAAAGTGTGATCATTTCTTCTTTTACTGACATTATATTATCCCCTTTTTTCGCGATATTTTCTAACTTTTTTAAATAGTAACACAACAATAAATGAATTGTCATTCATTATATTATTAAAACTACATGTCACTTGCTCATAACATGATTAATTTAGATGAATATAATATTTCAAGGTGTGTCTTAGAGGAGGTGGCTACCTTTGAGTAATATAGAAAAACGTCTAAGCGAACTTGAAACGAAGAATGAGCAACTTCGAAAATGTGTTAAAGCTCTTGAGAAAAATGCAGAAGAAAAAACTGATGAAAATGCTGTAAAGGTACTAGTTGACGAATATTTAAATGACAAAAATGTCCTTACTGAGAACCAAATAGATTCTATCATTGAAAAAATACTCACTGATAAAAAATATATGACAGAAACAGAAGTACACAATCTAACAAAGGAAACACACTTAACAATTCTAAGGTGGGTAATTGCAACCGTTTTAAGTGCCGGTGCAGTTACTTTTGGTTTCTTAAGAATATTTTTATAGCAAGAAGCCTACATTTAGCTTGCTAATAGTAATAAGAGGAGCTGCCACTTTTAAGCCAAATGACTATCTTCTTGTCATTTGGCGCGCAGCTTACATAGTCATTACTCACTTACGACTTTACTGACTTACACACTTGTTTAACTTTCCCTACTCTCAAAATGAGTTTCTGTAAACAAATTTCTCCCTCTATTTTCTTAGTTATAGATATTTCATATTTGCACATGATAAGACAAGATAGTTAATTATTGGAGGGCCTTTATGGTTACTTTTGGGACATTTCTTACCTTCTTTTCATTTACCTTTCTCGTCCTATACCTAGACACACAACTTTACGACGTATCCTTTGTACAAGCGCTACATTTGATGCTTGATGTACATATGAGTTTAGGAAGAGTCTACCTTTATGGGGCAGTTGCTATCGGAATTGGAGTAGCTTTCGTAGTTGACTACCGACGAAAAAAATCTCAAAGTCAATAAGTTGATCCGACCAATATTTTTGCTCGCTACAAAAAAGGAGGAGCAACGAGGTGAAACCTGTTTTAGTAGAAAAAATTAATTTATGGCAACTTTTCATACTCATTGTTCTGTTTGAATTAGGTTCAGTGTTAGTTGTTGGTGTAGCGTTTGAAGCGAAACAGGATGCTTGGATTGCCATTCTACTTGCAACCTTTATTGGAATTGGACTCATCCTTTTATATATTTTCATTTTATCTCTAGAGAAAGAAAAGAATTTATTTGAGATTATAGAGCTTACGATTGGTAGAATACCAGCTATAATCATCAGTTTCTCCTATGTACTTTATTTTCTATATATAGCATCGAGAGTATTACGAGATTTTATGGAACTAATAATCACTTTTATTTTTCCTAATACTCCAATTGAGGTATTGGCGCTTTCCTTTATGATTGTTGTGATCTATGTCATATATTTAGGGATTGAAGTATTTGCCCGAACAGTAGAAGCATTTCTACCTTATATCGTTATTTTCCTTATTCTATTTATCATTTTTTTATTTGCTTCTAATGAGATTGAATTCAATCATTTACAGCCTGTAATGGCTGAAGGGTTTCCACGAATTTTTGATGCTATTTTCCCTGGCTTAATTGGTTTTCCATTTGGAGAAACAATTGCCTTTACAGTAATCATGGCGCATGTAGCAAAATCAACAAAACTACCGAAAGTTGGCATCCTTGCGATGATTGCATCCGGGCTTAGTATTACCTTAATTACAATGATTGACCTTACAGTACTCGGGGTCGCAATGACAGAAAGAGCTAGCTTCTCTCTCGTGAATGTAGCAAGGGAGATATCTCTTTTTGACTTTATCGAAAGAATAGAAGCAGTAGTAATCTTTGCCATTTTGATTGGCGTCTTTATTAAAGTTGGCATATTCTTCTTTTGTGGTCTTAAAGGGTTAGAGTATATTTTTTCTATTCCTTACCGCCACTTTACAATTCCTATCGGTATGATTGTTACATTATTCTCCATTCTTATTGCTGCTAATTACGCTGAGCATATTGAAGAGGGAATACAATTTGTCCCACTCCATATGCATATGCCATTTCAATTAGGCTTTCCCGTTGTATTAGCAGCACTTATTTTTTGGACTAAAAAGAAAAAAGGGGGAAAGGTGAATGCTTAAAACACTTTATCTGAAACGAAAAATCAGAAATAAAATAGTACAAGCATCTCTCCCTTTTCCAAATAAAAAAGTTACGATTCACTCTAATATTGGTGAGATGAAAAAAAAGCTAGAGTCTACATTTGGAAAAACATATGATTTTATGATTGAACATATTGAGGTTGGTCATAAAATTGGAATTATTTGTTATTTAACATCAATGACTAATTCAAATACAATTGCTGAAAAATTAACTGTACCCTTAACTAATTCGATAAACAAAGAACATAACATACGCTCGGAGAAAGATTGGTACGATTTATTCCATACCGTATTCCCTGGAACGGACCATCAGATTATTGAATACGAGAATGAAGTCTATGAACAACTTCTAGATGGGAAAATCATACTTCTCTTAGATGGATTATCTAAAGCACTCTCGATTAAAGTCACAACCTCAAACTACCGTTCAATTGAAGAACCTAGTACTCAAACAATTATTCGTGGTCCAAAAGATGGCTTTGTTGAAGATATTGAAACAAATGTAAGTTTAATTAGGAGAAGAATAAAAAACCCTTCGTTACGCTTTGAACAATTTGTGATTGGCTCAGAAACACGAACCACAGTCTATATTAGTTATATGGAAGGAATCGTTAACCAAAGCATAGTAGAAGAAGTAAGAACAAGATTATCAGATATTAATACAAATGCCATCTTTGAATCTGCAAATATTGAAGATTTTATTACTGATAAGTCGTTAACACCCTTTCCGTTACTTTTTAATACTGAAAGACCTGATGCTATAAGCGCACATTTATTGTCAGGTAAAATTGCAATTATTGTTGATGGGACACCATTTACATTAACTGTACCCTGTGTTTTTACTGATTTTGTTACATCACCGGAAGATTACTACCAGCCCTTTATGATGGGAAGTCTCATACGCGCTGTTAGATATCTTGCTTTTTTTATAGCATTATTATTGCCAGCGGTTTATGTAGGAATTATTACGTACCATCACGAGATGATACCAACGGAACTCCTTATTAGTCTTGCTACTCAACGAGAAGGTATTCCCTTCCCTGCTGTTATTGAGGCATTACTGATGGAGGTCACATTTGAAATATTACGTGAAGCTGGAATCCGAATGCCACGAGCTGTTGGAGGAACGATTTCAATTGTAGGTGGTCTAGTTATCGGACAAGCTGCTGTAGATGCAGGGATTGTCTCTAACATTATGGTCATAGTCGTTGCATTAACAGCGATATCAAGCTTTGTCTCACCTGTCTATTCATTTGCTATTGCCACTAGACTATTACGGTTTATCTTTATTCTACTCTCTGCAGTATTAGGCTTATATGGGGTTTTGCTTGGACTTGTTCTCATGGTTGCTCATCTTGCTAGTCTACGTTCATTTGGAGTTCCTTACCTGGCACCAGTAGCACCAATGATTCCTCATGACCAGGAGGACGTATTAATTCGTCTTCCTGCTTGGATGATGAAGAAACGTCCAGAATTATTGAGAACAGAAAACAGCGAAAAACAATCTAACGCCGAATCGCCAACTCCTCCTCCAAACGGAGGTCGTTCCTGATGAAAAAGCCGTTCTTCATATTGATTTGTGTTACTTTGCTACTGTCAGTTGGATGCTGGGATCGTTATGAACTTAACGAAACCTCAATAGTAACAGGGATGGCTATCGATAAAGGTGAGAACTATAAGTACAAATTAACATTGGAAGTATTAAATATTACTGAGCTCGATAGAGAGGCAACAGTAAACCATAGTGCATCCGTTGTCTATAGTGAAGAAGGAGAAAGTATAGGTGAATTAATTAATAAGATGAACACAGGATATACAAGAAAGATGAACTTTTCACATATGCGAGCTGTTGTTATTAGTAAAGAAATAGCGAAGGAAGGTTTATTAGATTTCCTTGATTTTATGGAACGCTATCAAGAAATGAGAAATGACTTTAACTTTATCGTTGCCCAAAATACATCAGCTGAGGATGTTTTAAAAATTACGTACCATCTACAACGACTCTCTTCTTTTAAACTGAATACACAGCTACAAGCTATGGTTGAGGAATGGGGTGGTGATCCTGATATACGACTTAAGGATTTTATAAGGGCCTTACTTTCCTCAGGAAAAGAACCAGTATTAGCTGAAGTTAAGGTAGATGGTTCGATTGAGAAAGGTAAATCCATAAATAATATGGCAAAAACTGATCCAGATACAATGGTGCTTCTTGATGGACTTGCTATATTTGAAGGAGTTGAGTATAAAGGAGTTCTTCCATTAAAGGATGCTAGAACGTATTTAATTCTACGAGATAAACTAAACAAAACATCCTTCACATTCTCTTGTAATGAGAAAAACAAAATGTCAGCCGTACGTGTCTATAACTCTAAGACGAAAATTAATGCAAAATATAAAGATGGTGTTCCCTACTTCGATATCAAATTTGACTTTGACTCTCGATTAGAATCTAGTCAATGTGGTTCAGATTTTTCGAGTATTGAAACATACATTGAATATGAAAAAAGCTTAGCTAAAACCGTTAAAAAAGAGCTCAAAGAATCGATACAAAGAGTTCAAGAAGAGTTTGGAATAGATAGCTTTGGTCTAGGTACAGAAATGGAACGACAAGACTATCATAACTTTAAAAAAGTAGAAGACCATTGGAATGATGAATTTGCAAGAGCAATAATCAATATAGATGTCACAGCAAAAATACGTCGCACAGGTTTAATGACAAAATCCTTTTTACATGAATTAAAAAAATAGTAACCGTCCTCATTTGAGTGGCGGTTACTATTTAATTTACAATATCCAACTAGTAAATAGATACCGAAGAAATAATATATAGTATTTAATACATGAAGACTACTTTCCTTACATATAAATTTATAGGATGAATAGTTACGTCTGAACTATTTTCGTGGAAGGAGTAGTGTTATGCATCAAACTTATGAAATTAGTCCATGGGAGGAACATTCCTTCTGGTTGGAGATACTAGAGGATCATGCTTATTTTGTACAGGATCATCTTGCTGCTACTGAACAACAATATATAGATATTGCACAGCAATATATTCAAGCCTTTGGAATGTTATGTCAGCGACTTTCTCAAATTGACCGACACGCTTCCTATCAATCAAATGAGTTAATAGAATTTTCAAGAGAATCAAATAAAATCGTTTTTGGTTATTATCAATTTGAAGGTCAGATGCAAAGCCTCAGGGTACAAAACAAAATAAACCTAAATCTTTCACCTAGCTATTTAAATGGAACATTAAGTGAAAATCAAGAGTACTTACGCATCCTTAACTACTATTCAAATGGTCAAGACTTTCCTCCACTACCACTAGTGAACCTCTTAGATTTATGGCTAGAAGACCACTTAGGTCACGCAGTCCTACTGAGAAATGTTATTGATCCGGTTGAACTAAGCATTACTAATCAAACGGAACGTTTTATTACAATCTATCAGGGTTTTATCGTTCAAAATCAACAAATGAAAAGCTTATTACGCTTCTCTCCACCAGGTATACCAAGACAGCAACGTCTTTCTAGAGACATTGGTAAAACGACAATTGAAATGTATCATTTTGTTAATGAGGTCATTGGCATGTATAAGGAGACAGAGGTTTTATCAAGAACTACTCTCCGCTTCCTAGAGCACCACATTCCAGAAACATGCTACTTCATAAGGAAGCTAAGCTTGTTTGCTCCAGAGATACGACCACAAGCAATGGAGTGCCCACTTACTAAACCGTCCTTTTGTTAAAGTGCTAGGGGGGACTTTGATGAAAAGTTCCCCTATCTTACTAGATTTATATATGTTTGTAGATATAAAATTACTATACGCACTTTTCTTATTTCACACTTCCAAACCCCTTTAATTTCACATTAACTTGTACATCAATTTCAGCAGTAGGGTACACTTCTCTCCAGTTCAAATTCAGCCATTCCTGATAGCTTAGATTGTTCCGAACATACTGTCCTACACCTAAAGCATCTGTTCTGTTCGTTTGCATCTCTTCTATAAGTGTATTACTTATTGTCCTAATTTTTTTTGCTAGCTTATTCTCAATTTCTCGCTGTACATCGTCATTAGCTAAACTTAAATAACCTGTGTACTCTTCAATTGCATCCTGTACTTCCACCTCAATTTGAATTTTTGTTGGAGACAATGGTTTTATTTTCCGTTTTGATTCTAAAGTTGTAAAAGATATAAATAAATAATCTTCTTTCTCTTCCTGCTCTAATTCCATTTCAAATGTCAGGTCACCTCCTACATAATCACCATGGAGCATCTTAAAGATACGTGAATCTTTTGGATTTACTGTCATAGCCATTTGATCGTGTCTATATAAAGCAATTCCATCAATGATTATCTCACCTTCCCCCATTTTAATAATAGGAGTAATGGGATCAATTCCATCATCATAATAATCCCGAGTAAAATAGTGCAATGTTGTGTCTACAGTTGTATTAGTTTTTGCTTCCTTTTCTATCAGGTCGTATATATATCGGCTTGTCCTTGGATGCTTAGGGAAGTCTTCTAATAACAGCTCTTTCCCACTACCATTGATTGTAATAATTTTTACATTTAATCCAATTGCATTATCTCGCTTTAACGTATCCATCGTATCATGAATACCTTTCTCAGCTAGATTCATGCTAAATAAAGCTGTTCTTAATTGTCCACTGACTAATATCCGATCTGTCTTTCTTGATAATCTAGCTTTAGCCTCTTTACTCGTATGACCAATGGTTGTCAACACTTCTCTGTCTTCTTTTGCCGTAGGTGTAATCTGAGGAAGTGCCACTGTCATCACTAACACTCCCGCTTCCTCACTGTCCCTTTCTTCGTTTAGCTCATAGGCCACACTATGAATAAATCCCAATTCTTCAACAATTCTTTGTTCAGCACATCCTGTCACACAAATCACTATGATGAAAACAAAAAGACATTTAAGGAGATTTCCCATCTAGGCTTTCCCCCTTTTGTTTACGAGAGCTTCGAGCCAATAAATATAAAAGTAATAACGGCAATCCAGCAGCTATTACGATTTCTGGAATTGTAATGATGTTCACAATTTCATCTATCTCTCTTTTTATTTCCGGAACTAACGCGACCATAAATGTAACGACAACCAAGATAAAAAGTAACAAATTGTCCTTTGTTTTTTTAAAAAGTCGTTTTAAAATTTCTAGTGAAACCCAATAATAAAACACAATAGTAACTAAAATTTTTAATAAAAACACACTAAATACAATGCTTTCTATCCGTTCAATCATTGGTGTCTCCATGTACTTCAATATATTTAACGTAGGATACAGTAATTTATTTAATTGTTGAAAACTATAAAAACCAAATCCGGCAAAACTAACTGTCACATAAATAAACGTCGTAAATAAATGGCCAGTAATTATAGCTTTAGCAAATTTACCATCCTGTTGAACATACGGAATTAAAAAAAGGACAAGTTCAAAGCCTAGAAACGCAGCATACACCTCTAGTCCCTTATGTAGTAAATTCAGATTTCCCTGAAATAAAAAAGGTGTGAGCCTTACAAAACTAAATTCCGGTAGTATAAGGAATATTAAAAAGATTGTCCATATCGTCAAAAAGAAAACAACCAACGTTACTTTCGCAATATCATATACTCCCTTTGTCAATAAATAGAAAGTAGTTAGTAAGAAAATTGCTAATAAGAAATTAGGATTCACATCAGGAAACATAATCGTTTGTATTAGTAATACATAATTTTTCCCGACAAAAGCTGCAATGAGACCATACATGACTATCATGAAGACAAAAAAAGGGTACAAAATAAACTTCGGAAGACTCTCTTCTAATATTTGTAGAGGAGATTGTCCTCTTGCTTTTTTCTCTACAAGGATAATTAAGTAAATATTAACGAGGACAATTCCTGATACAATAAACAACCCTACCCAACCATTGGTCCCAAAGGCTTCTGCGACTAGACGGGGGAGTGAAAATAAGACGACCCCAGATTGAATTAGATAAACGATAACGGCTAGTTGGGTGAAGTGAATTTTTTCATGCATTGAAATCGTATCCTTTATTGTTTCATTTTTGTTCTAACTTCATTTTCCGTTCTCGTCTGCGTTGGTCTTTTCTTTACTAACCAATATGGTCCTCGAATAATCGTATCCGTTAAGCCTTTCCAATAAAATGGAGAAACAGGAAATAGATAAGGAGTCTTCAAGCTTGTTAGCGTCGTTACGTGAATGATTGTGAAGGCTAGACCAATCATAATTCCAAACAATCCAAGAAAACCAGCTAAGATTATTAAGCCGAATCTCACTATTCTAATCGCATTACTCATGTTATAACTTGGTAGAACAAATGATGCTATCGCTGATGTTGCGACTGCAATAATGAGGATGTTACTTGTCAGACCTGCATCCACAGCTGCTTGGCCGATAACTATTCCGCCAACAATCCCAATCGTTTGACCTACCTTTGTTGGTAGTCTCGCCCCCGCTTCACGGAGTAATTCTATCGTAAGCTCCATCAATAATGCTTCAAATACTGGTGGAAACGGAACCCTTGCTCTTGATTCTGCTAATGTTATTAATAAATCCTCTGGTAATACCTCATAGTGAAACGTAATAACCGCCACATATAATGCAGTTAAAGTGATTGTAATAGCAATCGCTATCCCTCTTAAAAAACGTAAGGCCGTACCGATTAACCAGCGTTGGTTGTAATCATCTGGCGATTGAACAAACTCAAAGAAGTTTGTTGGCGCCGTTATTACAATTGGACTACCGTCAAGTATGACTGCCATTTTTCCAGCTAGTAATTTGGAGCGAACAACGTCTGGTAGCTCCGTATTAAAGTACTGAGGGAAAAGTGAGTCTGGTTTCTCATCGATTAATTGAGCTAGCATATTTGTATCAAATACCGAATCCATCTCGATATTAGTAATTCTTGTCTTTAACTCTTCTACTAGAGAGTTATCTACAATTCCCTCAATATAAAGAACATAAGCAGCTATTTTTGTAACCTCACCAACAGGTATTTTTACAGTCTTTAATTTCGGACTTTTGATTCTTTTACGGATTAATGAAATATTCGCTGTCGCCTCTTCTACAAAAGCATCATGGGCACCAACGATGACCGTCTCTGTCTCACTTTGACTTACCGCCCTTGATTCAGGACTATATAAGTTGTAGTAGTATGCTTTATTTTGAAAGAATAGAATTACACTTCCATTAAGTGCTTCATCTGTTAGTTCTTTCATTGATTTTGCCTTGGTGATACTCTTTTTCTTAATCAGCTTGACTACATCCTCAGGTTTTTCTAATGTGGTAATAGGCTCTATAATCTCCATCTCTAATTTTTGTCGATCAATGATTGCAGAGAAATAGAGAACAGCTACTTCATTATTAAAGTACTGCTTATGCTCTAAGTCTGCACAATCACTAAATATATAGAGTAATTCACCTAGTGATGGTTCAACCTCGTCATAATTACTGGTCTCTGCTATTGATTCTTGATTCGTGTTTTGAACATTTTTTTGTATTTTTGATAATCGTTTAAAGGACATAGTAAAAACCCCTCATTTAGCTAAGCAGATACGTAATCTTACTTTTTACTAAAAGCAGGGGCAATATACTATTATTTCCATGAGGCTTCACTCATGCTTGGTTCAGATTCTTCAAATACAAGTTTACTAAACCATAAAGCAAATCCTATGTTTATAAAATAAATGACTGGTTTGTATTTGTATCCCTTTTAAAGCGAGACAACTATATAGTCAAATAAATACGCAAACCCTATATTAGAGAGTAGTAAAATGAATAAATTCTTCCTATCCTTGTTTTTGGAGAAGCTATAAATGAGTAAAACAGTATGAATGATGATTAACAAAATAAAAGGATACTTATTAAATTCCCTCTTACGCTTATGCATAATCATGGCCCTTCATTTGTGCTCCAATTACATTTTCGGTAAACTCTTTACCTTTATGAACTTTTAAAATACTTTGTCCATATTCTAAAAAATCCGAAATTTCTTCTTCTGATAGATGGTCTACCGCACAAGGAAATTCCTTCATTTCACTCACTAAATTCACTATCTCCAGTAATACCTCTTCTCCTTTAGTTAAAAGAGAGACATATTTAAATCTAGGCTTGTCTTTATCAACTGTTATTGTGATCAGCTCTTTTTCCAGTAATGGTTTGAGCAATCTCGTAACAGTAGAATTATGCCAGCATCCAAGTTGACTAATCTCAGTTGGGGTTAGCTCACCTTCACTCGTAGATAGTAAAAATAAAATATGCTGCTGTGCTGGTGTAATATTAAATTGTTTCCCTACCTTCTCCCATTTTTCCTCCATACAAAAATACAACGCTCGAATCATTAATAATAACTGCTGCCTTAACATTAGCCTCATAACTTTCTCCACCCACTTGTATTTACAATTGTACTTACAATTAAAATGTTGTCCGTCAAATAAAATATTATTCATTTCATAATAATTTGCCATAAATTGCGAAATGATATAAAAGATTTGTACACAAAACCAAAAGAAGGAGTTAGAAATGGCGACTTTATTTGATACTTATTTAGGATTTTTACCAAGACACTCAGTACTTTGGGTTTCACTAGGAACTGCTCTTTTTGTTCTAGTCATGCAAATTATCATGCAAAAGCTTAACAAAATTCTTGAATTACCATACATGAAGCAAAAGAACCAAACTGAACGAAGAAAACTAATGAAGGAAAAACAAAAAGCGGAAAGCTCAAATTCTTAATTACATTAGATAGAGTGAAGTATTTAGAGGGGGACTGAAGATGAATCAACCAGATCAGTATCAAATAACCCCGTTAGAAATGGCAGTTGTATTAATGTCGATGATTACCGGCGTTGGGATTTTAACAATTCCACGTAGCTTAACATCTGCTTTAGAAACCCCCGATGGATGGATTTCTATTATTATAGCCGGTATCATCTTCATGTTTATAGTTTATCTCTTTGTTAAATTGCAGCAACAGATACCCGGTCAAACTGTTTTTACCTATCTAGAACAGGGAAAAATCGGAAAATGGTTTGCTTTTATTCTTACACTCGGATTTGCTATTTATTTTATATCGTTATTAGCATTTGAAGCGAGAATTTTAGCACTTGTTGCAAAAATGTATTTACTAGATCAAACTCCTTCAGAAGCATTGGTTGCAATTATTTTATTAACAACTACTTACGCCGTAACAAAAGGCGTTCAAGGAGTTGTTCATCTCTGCCTGATGTTTACACCAATTATCTTATTACTTGGATTTGTCATGTTACTTGCAAACCTACCGAATGTAGAATTCGAGCGTATGCTACCGATAATGGGTGAAGGTATCACACCTGTTTTGTTAGGATTGTCGGAGATATCATTATCCTTTTTAGGTGTTGAACTCTTACTATTCTTGATGGTCTATATGAACAAATCCAAGGTTCGTGCATTACCATTTAACCTTTCTATTGGACTTATTACAATTAGTTACGTATTGACATTTATGGTTGTTGTTTCAATTTTTGGAGTGAATGGTTCACAAATCGTTACCTTCCCGACTGTTGAAGCCGTAAAGGAAGTGGAAGTACCTGGAGCCTTCTTTGAACGCTTGGAATCATTAATGATTACCATCTGGATAATGACTATCTTTAATACGATGACTGTTGCGCAGCTTTTACTAGTTCACCTACTAAAAGATAAGCTCATGACTAAGAAAAAAAAACTAGTATTACCTGTTGTTGTGTTCCTTACATATCTCATTGCATTTATCCCTAATTCTATTGCCGACCTATTTATGATGGGTGATTGGCTCGGTTACTTGGGGGTTGGGTTAATCTTTTTTAGTCTTGTTGTTGGCTTTTTAACTATATTTTTTAGAAAGAAAAAAATAGTCACTCAAGACGCAAAGGGGGTGTAGGATGAAAAAGACAATAATTTTTACACTATTAATCGTTCTTACCAGTTCTTTTCTTATCAGTTGTTGGGACATGACTGAAATAGAAGAAATTGGGTTTGTGATGGCTATTGCACTTGACCCTACACCAAATGAAGAAAAAAAACTAAAAGAAATAGAAAATGAAACGGGAAAGACCATAGGACGAAAGGGTGAGCATGACCAATTATTTAATGTCAGCTTCGATATAGCGATACCTAGTAGAATTGAGGCCCAAGAAGGAGGTAGAACCGGCCGTGCTTTTTTCACTAAAACAACATCAGCATTGACGAACTTTAAAGCGGTAAGACAACTTAGTACAAGAAGTAGTAGAAGACTGAACTTTGAGCACCTTAAGGCAATCATCATTAATGAAGAACTAGTTAAGGGAAAACCAATGCTTGAACACTTAGGTGATTTATATATACGTGACCATGAAATGAGACGACGAACCTTTATGTATATTACAAATAAAGAAGCACGAGATGTAATAGACAATAAGCTTCCCCTTGAGGAATTAATCGCTGAATCCATCGTCAGTATTAATGAGAATCACCGTGCTGCTTCCTCCATGATTCCTCCTACTACAATTGGTGACGTAGCAATAAATATCACAGGGAATAACAGCTTTTTAATTCCTCGTATTATCCCTTATGAGGGAGAATTGAAAATTACTGGTGGAGCTGTTTTCCTTGGAAAAGAGAATATTATGCTCGGATGGCTAGGGGAAGAGGATATTAGTGGATATAACTGGGTTATAGGAGAAGCAGGAAATTCAATTATAGAAGTCCAGTACGATGAAGATGAAGCAGAATTATTTGTATTTGAAACAATTACCGCATCATCTACGGTAAATTACGTACGGGATAACGGCAAAGATATATTCAATGTTCTAATACGGGCTGAGGGATCACTAGCTGAAAGCTGGTTACATGATGTTGAATTTAGCGATGAAGAAGTAATAAAGGAATTAGAAGAAAAAATAGAAAAAGCAATTGAGAGAAAAGCTATTCGTATATTAGATAAAATGCAAAACGAATTTCAATCAGATATTTTCGGATTTCATAAGAAAGTAAAACAAAAACAATACCCCTATTGGAAAACGGTACAAGATAATTGGGACGGTGAAAATAGTGTTTTCCAAGAAGCTGAAATCAATGTGAAAACTTCGGTCAAAATTCGACATTACATGCTCAATGAAGTGCTTGAATAATTTTGCTTTGGAGGTGATTTCTTGTATAAAAGACTATTTAGGAAGTTGAATGCAAATAAAGTCCGAGCAAATAATGAATACGAGTTTACACTTAGCCCTCAAATTGAGGAAACCGTAGCGTCCGTGAAGAGTATCATCGGAGAAAGTGATGATATTGTTCAACGAAAATTCTTAATTGGTAAGAAGTTTAAAGCAACTTTATTCTATATAGATGGCTTAGCTGATGAAACTGCAATTCAAGAAAATATCATTAAACCTCTTATCTACTTTTCAGAGGAAGGTATAAAGAATTTAGATGAAGAACAAACACTTCTGCAATATCTAGAGAACGAAGTCGTTACATTTGTAGAGCTTTCTGTTGTAACATCATTTGATTCTGCCATGCTTCCTTTTATGTCTGGAGAAACCCTCTTAATTATTGATGGGATCCCTAAACTAATTTTATTTGAAACTCGTAGCTTCAATCAAAGAGCGATTGAAGAACCTGTGAGTGAAATTACTGTCCGTGGTCCACGTGATGGTTTTAATGAAGTATTGCATACGAACGTTATGTTACTTAGAAGGAGAATCAGAGATCCTAACTTAACTATTCAGTTTGGACAATTAGGACGAAGATCAAAACATGATTTCGCACTAGTTTACCTTAAGGGGGTTACAAATGAAGATTTAGTTGAGGAGATGCGCTATCGTATTTCATGCATAGATACAGATGATGTAGCTGAAACAGGTAACCTCGAACAATTTATTGAGGATAGCGTCTGGTCTCCCTTTCCTCAGCTACTGAGGACAGAACGACCTGATAAAGTTGTGTCACATCTACTGAACGGTAAGATAGCTGTTGTTATGGATAATACGCCCTTTGTATTATTGGCTCCCGTAACATTTGAAGAATATTTTAAATCACCAGAAGATAATTACGACAGATGGCACATCGGTACACTATTACGAACTTTACGATATATAGCAGCTTTTATTGCCATATTTCTTCCTGCACTTTATATTGCAATGGTTTCATACCATCAAGGAATGATTCCCACTACACTAGCACTATCCATTGCTGGTTCACGTGAAGGTGTACCTTTTCCTGCATTTATTGAAGCATTTCTAATGGAAGTAACGATTGAATTGCTACGTGAGGCAGGAGTTCGTTTACCAGGGCCTCTAGGTCAAACGATAGGCATTGTCGGAGGCCTTGTCATTGGTGATGCAGCTGTACGAGCAGGTATCGTTAGTCCGATAATGGTTATTGTCGTAGCTCTAACGGTAATTGCTTCTTTTGCGTTACCTGCATACAATATTAGTATCACATTTAGAATGATACGCTTTGGAGTTATGCTCGCAGCAGCTAGTTTTGGCCTTTTCGGGATTGTAATTATGTATATTTTAATTAATACTCACTTAGTCGGTTTACGAAGCTTTGGTAGTTATTACACATCTCCCTTCGCTCCTTATCAGTTTTCAGACTGGCTTGATTTAGTTATACGTGCACCAGTATCGTTACAGAAAAAGAGACCTGCTGAGCCCAAAACGAAAGATACGAATAAGCAGGCTTAACTATGTTTTTGCTCAAAAATAATGCTGTGCAATTATCCATTGCACAGCATTTTTCTGCTTATTTACTTGATTCTGACTCTTCAGAAGAAGAATGTCCCTCTTCTTTTTCAGCAGCAACTTCTGCTTTTGCTGCACTCGTAGCTTGATCAAAATTTGCTACGTTTCCACGAGATACATAGCTCTCTAACATCGCTTTCAAATCCATACCTGTACTTTCTTTCAAGCTTTCCTGTAAACCTAGCATTGTTTTGGTTACATTGTTTGTTATTTTTGTGACACCTCCACTTGAATCTGAACCACCCATATCTATGACCTTCATTCCTTCTATTTTAGAAAGTGGTTGGGCAATTTCATGTGCGTACTTAGGAAGCATATTGATAAACATTTCGAGAACAGCTGCTTCTCCGTATTTCTCCATCGCTTGTGCCATTAGCTCTTTCGCTTCTGCCTCTGCACGTCCTCGTTCTCTAATAACTTCCGCTTCAGCAAGACCTTTTTGCTTCTCTATTGCAGCTTTTGTTTCCCCATCAATACGAGATTTTTCAGCTTCTGCTTCCGCTTTTGCTTTAATATCATACGCATTTGCGTCAGCTAACGCTTTACGACGCTTCTGTTCTTCTAGCTCCAACTCAACCTGTCGCTGACGTTCTATAAATTGAACCTTCATCTCTTCTTCTTTTACTTGTTGTGCTAATTTTGCTTTTTCTAACTCATAAGACTGCTCTGACTTTGCTCTTGCACGTTCTGTTTCTTCTTTAATTTGCGCTTCTTTAATATCCTTTTCTTTCTTAGATTCCGCAATAGCTGTTAAACGGATATTCTCTTCCTTTTGTGCTTCCTGGTCATTTTTCGCTTTGTAAATGCGTGTTTCCTTCTCAGCATCCGACTCTGCCATTTCCGCTTTCTTACGTATTTCAGCGATACGCGGACGCCCTAAATTATCTAAGTATCCATTTTCCTCATCTGTATCTCGTAAATCATCTAACCCAAAGGACGTAATTTTGAAGCCCATATTATCTAGTTCTTTCTGTGCAATTTCTTGAACCTGTAGATTAAAGGATTCACGATCATTATTAATCTCTGTTACAGTCATCTTTGAAAGTATTGCACGTAAATTCGTGCCAAGAACCTTTGATACTTCATCCTCAATTTCAGATTGCTTCTTCCCTAAAAACTGCTCAGCGTAATTCGCCACACCAATTAATGTGTCAGATATTTTCACTGACGTAATCGCATCGGCAATAACTGGGACACCTTGTGAAGTATACACTTTCGGTGTTGTTAGCTTAATTTGAAAGGAATTTAAATCTACTGGTGTACACGTTTGAAATAGCTTTAATCGAATCCCACCACCACGAACAATTTTCAAGCTTCTCCCATTGTCATCAACAAATATTCGTGAGTCATTCTCTGGATTACCTAAATTGGGTCCTGTAATAATGAGAGCTTCATTTGAACTTGCCGTCTTATATCGCTTCTTAAAAATGAAGAATCCAATCCCCGCACCAATCAATAATAAAAAAACTAAGATTCCAAGGACAATTAACCAAATAATGCCCATCATAAAAACATCACTCCTAAATAAAATTCAAGGGAAGCTCAAATGTAAATTCTCCCCTTGTTCTACTAATATCTACGAGCCAAAACTCAAAAAGTTTCATTTCTTTTAATATTTATTCAAATTTTTAGAGAAATACCTAGACAAGCGTCGAATCTTCTTTTTTTCCGTTAGCGTTGTTACTTCATAAAACTACAATAAAATTCGGTATGTGAAATTTATTTTTCTTTATCAATACCAATAATCGCTAATAAGAACAAGTGTATGATCATGTGTGGTGAACTTCGAATGCTGTACGAATTCCTGATTCAACTGCCCCTTCAATCCAAGCAGGACTAGTCGAAGTGTGCTCCCCTGCAAAGTGAATCCTTCCTTCTCGATTTGCGATATAAGGTGAAATTCGACTTATATCTTCATTTTTGAAGAAAGAAAAGCCACCTGATATATAAGGGTGTTGCATCCAACTAATTGAAACCCCCGTTGTAAATTTATCATATACGACATTCCCATGTATTTTCGCTAGAACATCCAATAAATTCTGAACTCTATCCTCTTCTATTTGACTATCCCATGGTAATGAATCAGCACCTAATGTATAACTTCCTGTAATTATTGCAGGACCTGCTGTTCCTAGTCCTTAACCCGGATAATATGTAAATCTACTTGGAAGATCTGTTATTGTTTGACCACCAAACATTCCTTCTTTTTCCCAAAAGCGCTCTTTAAACTCTATCCCGACTTTTGTTGCTGGTAAATAGCGGTGGTTGCGTATTGCTCTCCATTTATTATTTGTAAAGTACTGTCTATAACACTTAAAATGTTATATTCCGAAATGCCTTGGATATTAGACAAAACCTTTATCTTTTCTGCAGCACCAGATGATAATTGTTTACCGTATGGATTGTGTAGAAAAAAAGTGTCAGTAGAGTACGAATCCAATTCGCGTACCAAATCTTTTTTTTCTTAAACGGTCATTGACGAAAGGAACGGTGTAAGGAGCTCTTCAATTAATTCATTTATGGTTTTTCCCTGTTCATGAGAGTCTAGCCGATATCCAAGAGAATCTGGATTTTGTTCATAAAAAAATCTACTTGTCTTATACCCATTGACATAAATTACATCATTTAAAGTAGTACTTATGAAAGGATGAGTTTTCAACTTATGTTTTTTAATGTACTCCCCAACCAGCTTATGATTAGTTGAAATACGAAAAGCACCCGCATCAAAATACAGGCCTTCAGAGAAAGGTTTACGAATTGTAAAGATTCGTCCCCCTACTCTTTCATCTGCTTATAAAGTTACATTATGTCCAGCCTCTTTTAACAAGGATGCTGCAACTAATCCAGATATTCCTGCACCTATAATGATTACTTTTTTTGGATACGATGTTTTTTCTAATCCATTACGAATCACCCTCGTCATATCCTCTAGCTTCAAATGCATACGCATTCTCCTCCTTCAATTAAGTCGTAACAAGATAACAAATTGTCTATCTTGATTATTTATATGAAAAGAAGAGCACTAATGAACAGTAAGATCCTGAACAATCAATAAACTAATCAAAAATCCCCCTTAGTTTTCTGATACATTTTCAGTACCGATTACTAAGGGGGATTTTAATTACGGTTAAACTCCATTGAAATTTCTATTCTATTGTAAATACTTTCGTTAATCTTGTTAGTTCAAATAATTCCTTAACGTCACCTTTTAGGTTTTTGATCGTAATGTCTCCACCGTTTTGAACCGCTTTTTTCTGTATTCCGATTAATACACCAAGACCTGAGCTATCGATATAGGTTACTGGCCCTAAATCAACAATAAAGTCTTTATGCCCCTTTTCTAAATAAGGCGCGAGCTTTTCTCTTAAAATTGTTGCACCTTCTACATAAACCTTCCCTGATAAGCGTACTTGAACAACTCCATTTACTACATTTATTTCTGGTAACATTCTCTTATCCCCTCTCTTACACTCTAAAGCTTTCGACTGTTTCTTTTAATTCTAATGCAAGGGCACTAGATTGTTCAGCACTAGCAGCTACCGTTTGCATTGAGGCACTCGATTGTTCTGTTGCCGCCGCTACTTCTTCTGCATTGGCAGCAGTGTTCTCAATAACACTTGCTAAACGATTTATTACTTCTATAATTCTTTCAGACGTTGCCACTTCTGAATCTGTCACTTCTTCTATTTCTTTGATTTCTTTTACAGTTTGATCGACAGCTGAGAGAATATTCTCTAATGCTTTTCCAGCACTTGTTACTGAAATAACACCTTCGTCTACTTCTAACCGGCTTTGCTGAGTCACTTCAACTGCATTTTTTGTGCTTTGTGACACTTTACTTACCAACTCTGCAACCTGGCTAGCACCACGATTTGATTGTTCAGCTAGCTTACGTACTTCATCAGCTACAACTGCGAAGCCTTTCCCTGCTTCACCAGCACGAGCTGCTTCAATTGCAGCATTTAAGGCTAGTAAGTTTGTTTGGTCAGCTAATTGTGTAATCGTATCGGTAATGACACCAATTTCCTTTGAGTATTTATCAAGAGTGGCAATCATGTCTTCTGTTTCTTGAGTTTTTAACTTAATTGATTCCATTCTAGCAATCGTATCATTCACAGTTGCAGTACCTTCATTTGCAGCAGATAAGGTAACTCTCGAGCTATCTGTAGCAGAATTCGCCTTTTGCTTTGCAATTTGAATTAAAGATGATAATTCAAGTAAAACAGTTGTAGCATCAAGTGTTGATTGATTTCCTTCCTCTGCATCAGCTGCAACCTGTTGCGTATTTGTTGAGATTTCATCAATTCCAGCTGTTACTTGTTCACTTGATGCAGCTAGCTCCTGAGAAGTTGCTGCCATATCGTCTGACGCTCTTTGGACCGTTGTAACAATTTTACGAAGGTTAACCGTCATATGATTGAACGTACTTGCTAACTCACCAATTTCGTCTTTGTTTTTAACGATTATATCTTCTCCTGTTAAATCCCCATTAGCCACTCTATTTGCCTTATCAACTACCTTTTGAATTGGCATTGTAATGTTTCTTCCTGAAATAACCCCAATTGCGATAGATAAAATAATCGCAACCACAATAAAGATAATTAAGATGATAAGTGCATTATCGTAGGCTTTTTGATTCTTACTCATAATATCTTCTGCCACAGATAGATTAACAGTCATTAAACTTTCAAGATTTTCTGAGGCTGCTGTAAATGGAACTCCACCAGCTGCAAGACCTGCACTAGCACCCTCAAAATTCCCACTTCTAACTAGAGCTATATTACTTCTTACAATGTCACTAAACGCATTCCAATTTTCTGTAAATTCTTCAAAAACAACTCGTTCATTTGGATACATATGTTGTTCATCATAATGTTTAATATATTCTTGAATTTGTTCTAAATTGCTTTCAGCCCTATCAACAAAGGATTCATCTTCTCTTAATACAGAAGAAACCATATTTACCCTTGTATTTTCTGCTAGCCTACCAATATTGGCTACATCTCCCATTGATAGAAGTCGTTCTTCATACATTGTTTCACCGTTTTTATTCGTTTGGCCTATTGCGATGATTGCATAGACTCCTAGCCCAATTAGTAGCGCTACTATTACTAAATAAGATAGGATTAACTTAGCTGTAATCTTCATTATTAACTCTCCTTGTTTTCTTATATCTTACCTTCTTTAACTAGCTTCCTTTACTAGCATCACTTCAGTTCCTTGGCGATTAAATATCATATAATCGGCAGCAGCATCCATAATCAGAAGACCTCTACCACTTTCATCATAGAGCTTTTCATCAAAAAGATTTTCTTCAGACTTTCTTAGTTTTTGTAATTGCTCATTGCCTGGAAACCCTTTACCGGCATGCATGACCCTAACGATACATTTTGAGTTTATGTTTCTTATTTTTAAAGTAATTGGACTGACTTCTTCATTAGCATTTCCGTGTTTTATCGCATTGTTTATTGCTTCATTTACGGCGACTTCCATTAGAAAATGATTATCTGGTAAAGACTTTTTTATAAATTCAGCTAATGACTCACGAATTTTTTGATATCCCACAAGACCTGAAAATTGTACTTCAAAATGCTCCAATGTTCCGCCCTCCTTTTTTAGAATCTATTTAATCTCAATACATACTGCTGAACAATCATCATGACAACTTTCCAAATGCGTTAGTTCATATAAGCCCTTAATAGATTCTTTCATTGTCGGTCGCTTAACAAGAAAGTCTTTAGGCAGAATATCTAGTAAACCATCACTTAAAAAGAGGAAATAATCTCCTTTATTAATAGGTACAGTTTGTTGCTCAAACGATACTTCACTCAAAATCCCTAGGAATGTACCCTTTACTTTATGAACTTGACCACCATTATTTGTTTTTGATCCAAAGTAATTAATACCTGCAGCTGTATAAGTCAATGACATTGACTTAAAGTCAATTTCGAAAAAAATTGCAGCAACAAATGAATCATCACTAAAATATTTTAGCGATTCCTTATTTAACCATTCAATCTGTTTATTCAAAGGTACATTCATAGCAGTCATTTGATGAAACAATACCCGTACAGCAGAGGATTGAATTGCTGTTGATAAACCGTGACCCATAAAATCCATCACAAAGCCCGTAAGCTTTTGCTCGTGTCTATTAAACAAGTAATCGTAGAAATCACCGCTCACATATCGTTTCGGTCGATATATAGTCTTAATTTCAAACTGATCCTCTGTAAGCTCGGATGGAAGTAAGTTCTTTTGAATTTCACCTGTCAAAATGACATCCTTTTTTAGCTCTTCTTCCTCAGTGATGTCTACAAAGACACCAATAAAGTTCATGATCTTTCCTTTATTATCTTTAATAATATTAATTGTTAAGTGCTGACAATAAATTTCTCCGTTTTTTCTCCGATTCCAAATTTCACCTTGCCAGCTTTCTTCACTTCGTATTGCTTGCCACATTTTTATATAAAAATCTCGTTCATGAATTCCTGAGCTTAAAATATTTGGCTTTTCCCCAATTACTTCTTCCGGTACATATCCAGTCACTTTTGTAAAAGCCTCATTTATCGATAAAATCTTCCCACGTTCATTAGTGATTACAATTCCATCTCTAACATTTTGATAAGCTTTATCAGCAAGTAGTAAATCTCGCTCTGCTTGTTTTTGTTTCGTAATTTCCCGACCGATAATAAGCAAACCCTTTCGCGACTTTCCAGTTCCATACATTGGTATTTTCTTTATTTGATAAACATGTTCCTTATGATCGCTATCACAAATTGCTATCTCAAATTGAATCGTCTTTCCTTCATTCCAAGCTCGTTTATCTGATTCCTCACAGGTTAGAAGCATTTCATTCGTAAAACTTTTACTAATAGAAGCAATCTCTAAAGAGCACTTCCCCTTATAGTCATCTTCATTCAACTGGAATAATTCAAGACCTGACTTATTTACTTTTACCCAGCGCCCTTCACCATCTTTATGGATCAAAACGTAAGGGATAGTATGAAATAGTGTTGTTACATTCACTTCGGCAGTTTCCAAATTTCTTCAACCTCCCTCTATAAATATTGATATATCAACGGTTTGACCCGTTTGTGAGGTGTCAAAAAAATATTTTTCGACACGGCCTCTAACAGTAATTTAAAATTATGTGAAACTATTCCAATCTATGGGTGCGCTACGCGGTCACTACTGGATATTAATGTAAGTAGCGTTGAAGAAATATACGATGCACCATGGATCTCTGCGTAGCTTATGATGACGTACCCTCCCATGTCTCTGGGCATCTGTGTGCCTACATTCCTTCGTTCGGTCTAGTCATAAGGCAGAGGCTAGCGAAGCTCCTTTAGGGACTCTAGGTCGAATGGTGAAAATAGTGCCAGCTTCTCCGTGTCATCCAATTGTCTAGTTCATTCAAGGAGATGCAGACTACATAGCCTCTTCGAGACTAGGTACATCCCTCATCATTCTTTGTGCATCGAATGCTTTATGCTTCGTACTGATTCCATGTAATACTTTTAATAGTTTTCCGCAAAGGACCACAATTGATTGTTTCTTTCGTAACGGGTTGACTGTGCGATTTGTGTAATATTCATGTAGTTTACGAAAGGCTTCGTTATGACGGATCATTGGCATCATCACTCGAAACAGGAGGGCGCGTAGCTTCCTTCTGCCTCGTTTAGAGATACGTTTTTGACCTTTGTGCTGCCCAGACGAATTTTCACGCAATGTGAGTCCCGCGAGTTTGATAAGTTGGCGTGGATCCTCATAATGTGAAAAGCTGCCGATTTCAGCTAATAGATCAACGATGGTAGTGTCTCCGAGTCCATTAACTGTTGAAAGCCATTCATATTCTACAGACGTTTTGACGAGCTCAACTAAGCTTTGGGTGATGCTTTCAATTTCTTGTTCTAATTGGTGATAACGTTGAACGAGTGTGGCAATTTCAAAACGGGCCATCTTACGTCCTTCTGTTACTCCAATCGAGTGAGCTGCGACTTCAATGAGACGCACAGCTTTGGGCTTCTGAGGAGATTTCATCCCCTCTACTTGACGATACATCACAAGTAATTCATCAGGTTGTTTTTGGTAGAGATCACTTGGGAATGGCGTACATTCGAGTACGGCCAAAGCCATCTTTCCGAAAGAGGGAAAGACTTGAGTGAATTCAGGAAAATAGCGGTCCAACCAGCGAATCATCATGTTTTTAACGGCTCCCAGTTCCTCCGTCAACTTACTTCTAAACGTTGATCCGACGCGAAGTTCAGCTTCGACATCTTTTAGAATACGAGGATAACTAAAACGTCCGTCTTTTAATAGTCGAGCAATCACTAGCGCGTCTTTACGATCATGCTTTGTAGGCAGATTGTCATCTAACTCCTTTGAACGCTTAACGTGCATTGGATTGGTCATGACAAGCGGAATGCCTCGTTCCTCAAGAAAGTAGGCTAAGTTTAACCAATAATGGCCAGTTGGTTCAATTCCTACTAGAACTTCTGTTTTTCCATGCTCTCTTAATGCTTTGAGAATTCGATCATAAAATGACTCAAACCCTTGATGTGACTGTGTAATAGAGAATGATTTCTGGAGTATCCGTCCACGGTCGTCAACAAAGCAGGAGAAATGTGTACGCTTTGCGATGTCGATTCCGACAACGAGGGTTTCTTCAGTGACTTGATTTATTTTCTGATTTTGTTTAAAATCCATTGTGGAGTCCTCCTTGGTTACTAAATTAGGGGTCAATTCGTCCAGATTTGACACCCCGTATCATACCAAGAGGGCTCTTTTTTGTTCAAGTCCCCGAAAAACCTTCTAACAGGAATGCTCCTTTCTAGTAAACATTTATTTATGTGCTATTAACATTCATTTATATGTATAGTTCAATTATAAATATTTCCAACTATTACACTGTGATTTTTATCACTTTTTGGTCTTCATTAGCAAAAAAAGTTCTAACAAATTATAGTCAATAGTTCCTAGTTTTTATTAAACTACAAAAGAATTATACACATTGTACAGTGAAAATCATATAAAATTCCGAAAGTCTAATTTCAGTCTAAAAACTGATATATTTTAATATTCAAAGTAAAAACTTCCTATTTTCATCAAATTTTCGTCAAATACTTACCAAAGATGGAAGAATATTATTAGAACTACTTTTCAGTTAAATTATCCAATGTTATGATAGACACATGTAAAATAAGGTAAGAGGTGTAAAAATGATAGGACAAAAGCACTTCAAAAAAATAGTCGATCACATTCCAACAAGTTGTGCTTTACTACAAATGATTTATAGCGATAAAAATGAAATATGTGATTACCAATTTTTATACACAAATCAAATGTTTTTGAAACATTTTTCACTAACAGAAGATGAAGTTAGCGGAAAATCTATCTCAGAATGTTTAAGTGATATAAATATAGACACAGCTTTTGGCCCTTGCGTAACGGACAATACAGAATGTACTTACCAAGTTATAATTGACCAACGACCATTTCAGCTAAAATCTATCTTACTAGAAAAGGATATTATAGTTACATATTTTCATTTAGAAGAAGTTAAAAATAATCAGCTTAATCTCACACCTGAGACGATTAGTAAAATGCAAACATTTCTAGACCTTATTCCAAATCCACTCTTTTTTAAAGACTCTAAAGGAGCTTATACAGGGTGCAATAAAGCTTTTGAGATTTTTACCGGAAAAAAAAAGGAAGAGACGCTTGGAAAGACGGTCTATGAAATTAGTACGAAAGAAATTGCTGATGAGTATTATATAAAGGATAAAGAGCTGTATGATAGTGGAGGAACACAACGGTATGAATGGAAAGTAAAGGACAAGGAAGGTAACACTAAAGAAGTTCTCTTTAACAAAGTTGCTATTCCTGAGGGTACTGGGAATGCAAAAAGTATTGTAGGCGTTGTCTCTGACATTACGGAGATAAAAAAATACCAAAAACAACTAGTACAAGTTATTAATGAAAGAGCAAAAGTAGAGCAATCGTTACGAAGAGCAAAAGAGGAAGCAGAGCGAGCAAATAATGCGAAATCAGAGTTTCTATCTACGATGAGTCATGAAATCCGCACACCGATGAATGCAATAATTGGAATGGCAGACCTTCTAGAAGAAATAGTAGAAAAGGAAGAAGCCGTTTCGTATATTAAAACATTGAAGAACAATGGGAAAAACCTATTAAATATTATCAATAATGTTCTTGATTTATCTAAAATCGAAACTGGTCATATGAGTATTCTTGAAGAAAATTTTAACCTATACCAAATAGTTGAATCCATAAGCGACACATTTAAGTTTTTAGCTGAGAAGAAAAATCTAGCACTCTACACTACTATCTCTGATAGTGTCCCAGAGATGATCAAAGGTGACAAATCAAAGATCGAGCAAATCTTCGTGAATCTTGTCAGTAACGCGATTAAGTTTACTGATGAGGGTCACATTACAATTGGAGCCAAGGCTTTAAATGACGGGGATAAAGATGTTCTTATCTTTTCTGTTGAAGATACAGGTATAGGAATAGCACCTAATAAAAAGAAGTATATATTTGAGTCCTTTACCCAAGTGAATAATCCTAACTCTATGCTTTATAGTGGTACGGGATTAGGCCTATCGATTTCACAAAAGCTCGTCAATTTATTAGAAGGACAAATTTGGGTTGAAAGTAAGTTAGGAAAAGGCTCTACGTTCTACTTTACAATACCACTAAAAAAGGTAAAAAATAGTCCTACCTTTACTAATATTCTTACTCTAAAAACAAAAGGTAAGCTTTATACGCAAAACACTGAAACAAATAAACAAAAACGCATTCTACTTGTTGAAGACTATTTAGATAATCAGTTACTTATTCTGGCATTTCTTAATAAAAGTGCGTATGAAGTAGATGTAGCGGAAAATGGATTAGTTGGCTTTCAACAATTTGTAAGAAATGATTATGATGCAATCTTAATGGATATCAAGATGCCGATAATGGATGGGTATACTGCCACAAGAAAAATTAGAAATTGGGAAAAGTCCAATGGTAACAAACGTATTCCGATTTTTGCAATTACTGCTCATGCTTTACAAGGAGACAGAGATAAGGCACTCGAATCAGGCTGCGATCACTACCTTACAAAGCCAATTAAGAAACAAGTGTTACTAGATGCCCTAGATAGTGTTTTATTTAATAAAAATAAAAGCTAGAAAGCCCGTGTTCGGAGCTATTCTAGCTTTTTCATTATCATCCATTGAAACTTGTATATTTAATTAATTCATTTAATAGAATCTTCTTCTTAATCGGCTTTGTTAGATGAGCATTGCAGCCCGCTTGAATACTTTTAAGCTCATCCCCTTTTAATGCATGAGCGGTTAATGCCAATATAGGTGTAGGCTCTACTTTATTTTCCATTTCCCATTCTCTTATCTTTTTCGTTGCAGTATAGCCGTCCATGACCGGCATTTGCATATCCATAAATACCACATCGTATTTATTTTCAGTAAATAGCTCAAAGGCTTGTAGGCCATTTTCTGCTAAATCGACTTTGATATAGGAATGTTTCAAATATGCTTTTATCAGCACCTGATTATCTGGAGAGTCCTCTACAAGTAGTACATCGATTTTCTCTTTATTGAATGCTTCATCACTGCCTAGTTTTTTCATTTTATTTAGCTTGTATAAGGGTTTGCTCGACAAATCTATATGATGATTATTCTTATCGCTGTTTTTTAACATGATATGAAAAGAGAACGTGCTTCCTTTTCCGAGTTCACTTTCCACTGTTATCGAGCCCTCCATTTTTTCAATAAAACTTCGTACAATCGTTAAACCAAGACCAGTTCCCCCAAAACGTCTTGTAGAAGAATTATCTACTTGAGTAAAACGCTCAAAGATTGAATCAATTTTATCTTTTGGAATCCCGATACCTGTATCTTTAAAGATGAAACGAACAGACACTTTGTCACTTTCTTTTATTTCACTTGCATCTACTGTAATGGAAACTTCCCCTTCTTCGGTGAACTTAATTGCGTTTCCTAATAAATTGGAAACAATTTGCCTTAATCGATCACGGTCTCCAATCACAAAAACAGGTATCTTTTCTTTACCACCTAAATTTAAGTCTAAGCCTTTTTGTTGTGCTTGATAAGAAAAAATATTAACAACTTCATCTAATAAGCTTGGAAGATTAAATTCCTCCTCTTCCATCATTATATGGCCTGCCTCAACCTTCGATAAATCTAATACTTCATTAATTATACGTAGGAGGCTCTCACCTGATTTTTTGAAAATATTTACAAATACTCTTTGTTCTTCTGATAATTCAGTATCAATTAACAAATCTGCCATTCCTATTATCGCATTCATTGGAGTCCGTATTTCATGACTCATCATCGCAAGGAATTCTGACTTTGCTTGTGATGATACTAACGCTTTATCTCGCAAGCTTTTTAACTCTTCTTCAAACCACTTA
This sequence comes from Bacillus sp. FJAT-45350, assembly GCF_002335805.1. Classification (NCBI taxonomy): domain Bacteria; kingdom Bacillati; phylum Bacillota; class Bacilli; order Caryophanales; family Bacillaceae; genus Bacillus; species Bacillus sp. FJAT-45350. The sequence continues at coordinate 1,838,252 of NZ_NISU01000001.1, forward strand.
CGTTCTGTAATATCAATCCCTATTCCTAATAGATGTAAGCCTTCTCTCGTTTGTAATGGTAGTTTCACAGTATAGAACCAACGTAGGTCCCCTGTTAAAGCGTCTGGTACTGGTTGAACTTGGACATACTCAGGTTCACCAGATTCTATTACTTTTCTCTCGACTTCCTCAATCTTACTAGCTTCCTCCCGCATCGTAGGAAGGTCACGAACAGTTTTTCCTATAATTTGTTCATTTGTCAGATTAAAAAGATTGGATGTTGCCTGATTCACAAGAGTATATCTTCCATCTGTATCCTTTACAAAAACAGGATGAGGGATTGTTTCAATTATATTTGATAATAGATTGTCTTTGTCTTTAATTTTCTCTTGAGCTTCCTTCACTTGGCTAATATCTTTAGCAATCCCCAATATCCCAATCGTGTTACTTTCTACATCTTTTAAAGGTGTAATCGTTAGTTGAACCGGGAATAATGTTCCATCTTTTCTACAGTAATTCACTTCCTCAACAAAGGTTTCATTACGTTCTAGTAATCCTTTATTAAACTCTTCAATTACATTATCATAATTTACTGCTAGGTGTTCAGCCTTCTTTTCTAAGTCTTCTTTCTCATGAAATAAATTAGGAGTATGTTTGCCTATTACTTCATCTGCTTTATAACCTAAATACCTTTCGCCCCCCTTATTAAACGTTTGAATTAATCCTGTTTCATTAGTTGAAATAATCATACTATCAGCACTATTTAAAATCGCCTCTTGGATGTGTGTGACATGGCTTAATTCCTCTGTCATCGAGGCAGCTAAAAATTCTGCTTTCCTCAACATTTGTGACATAGAACGAATGACTAGAAAAACAAGGAGAGTAATAATAAAGCCGGCAAGTAATATGAAATAAGGTAATTGATGAATTAATCCTATGTTAAGAGCAGACGTGCTAGTAAAATCAATTGTCCATGTTAAATTTGAGAATGGGAATTCAACTCTTTTATTAAACTCATTTGTTAAACTAGTAGATTCCCCTTCATGTTCTAAGTCCATGCTATATAGTAATCTCTCTTGTAGTTCTTCTACAGTAGGATGAGATTCTATAACTCCATCATATATAGTAAAGTGCACACCAGTACTCAGTCTATTAGGTAATTTAGATGCTATTAATTCTTCTATGTAGAAAGCACCCAATACATTTCCAAACCATTCTTCTTTCACTTCACCATTTGACTCTACTATGTCATATACTGGTGCATAGACAATATATCCTGGTCCACTATCTCCCCCATCAGTAATTAATGTAATTTGAGAAGTGGCAGTGATATCACCAGTCTCTTTTGCTACTAGCGCGGCAAATTTACGCTTCTCCTCTGTGAAATGGTCGTATCCAATTCCAACACTCATATGCTTAGAAGGGGCAACAAATTGATTTAATAGATACTCTTCGCGCTCACCCTCGGGCCAAACATCGTAAACTTGATTATAATCGGATAATAATTCGTCATAATAATGTGCAAGGGACTCTTCATCATTAATGTATCTAGCAAAAGAGATGACATGAATTCCTGGATATTGCTCAAATAAATCGGAATGGTTTAAATAGCTTTTCCATTTCTCGTACGTAACTTCCTCAGGATCACTAGCGCTAAAAAAACTTTTGTGGTGTAGCAAGACATCATTATATGTCATGACTGTTCTTTCTAATTCATCTATCACGCGTTCTATTTCATGATTAAATCGTTCTTCCGATTGAGAATATAAAATATCATGGGTAATTTTTGACAGACTTGCTGTTGTTACTAAAAGAGTTACTATAATAATAACCATAGATGTACGATTACTAAGTAATTCTATCCATTTTCGTTTTTTCATTCATAGTTACCTTTACTCATATCGTATCTCGATAGTTTGTAAGTAGTCCTCAATTGATTTGATGTGAGTCTCTATTTCTTCTACTTGCTTCTGTTTTGCAGATTTTTCTAATTCGAAGCCGACTTCCGATATGAAATCAAAGCCGTATCCTGAGCCAAATCCTTTCATACTATGACCAATAATACGAATCGTTTCAAAGTCGTTAGCACTTAAAGATTCCTTTAGCTTAACTAAATCATTTTCCCTATTCATTAAAAATCCAGGTATAAGATCTTCTAGGTCACTGTCTACTATTACAATTATTTTATTCTCCATCATTTATCTCCCCTTACCTTAAATCAAGAATTAACAGGTATCTTACAAAATCTCTTTAACTTTTTTCATACCTGTCACTCTATTTCTACCAGTTTCTTTCGATTTATAAAGTGCTTTATCAGCCATTTCTATCAGAAAATGAGTAGAAACGTCCATTTCATTACTAGTAAATGATAGTGTCGATACACCAACACTAACTGTCACTACATTGCTAATTAAAGAAGTCTCATGCGGAATTCTACGACTCTCAATATTCGCTCGTAATTCATCTCCAAGCTTCAATGCCTCTTCATAACAAACATCAGGCAAGACTATGACGAACTCCTCGCCCCCGTAACGAGCAACTAAATCGGTTGGTCGCTTTAACGTCTGCGCTAGAGTCTTAGCGATCGTTCTAAGGCAATCATCCCCTTCCAAATGACCATACGTATCGTTATAATACTTAAAATGGTCAATATCAAGCATAATAAGAGATAAGCTAGACTGATTCTTTTTTGCTCTAGCTAGTTCCGTAGTATAATACTCATCAAACTTTCTTCGGTTTGCAATTCCCGTTAGACCGTCAAACATTGAGAGTTGTTCCAGTAATTGATTTACCTGTTGTAATTCTTTATTTACCTCCATTAACTGCTTCTCTTTTAATTTCCTTTTATCCATCTCTTCTTTTAATCTAAGGGCAAAACTTATTCTTGCTTTTATTTCAATTGGATCAATTGGCTTTTTTATAAAATCCATTGCACCAGCATTAAACGCCTGTTCTAGTACAGTTGATTTCCCTAGACCTGTGACCATGATGATTGGTATGTCCTCCAATTTATCATGTTCCTTTAGAAGCCTACATACTTCTATTCCATCCATTCCAGGCATAACGATATCAAGTAATATTAAATCGACGGAAAATTCACTATCCGATTTAAGTAACTCTAAAGCCTGTGATGCAGTTTCTTTAAGTATGACGTTATAATAGCCTTCTCTGTTCAAAAATTTTTTTAGTAATAATCGACTATCTAAAGAGTCGTCTACTATTAATATTGTTGGTTCCATCTTTACTCCCCCAAGAACAACCATTCTAATTATTTAGCTCTTTTTCTCTAGTGGATATAAGTTCCATATCCAATTATATATTACCATTAAATATGTAATAATTTGATAAAATACTTAGAAAAATGTTGATTTTTTTGTCAATAGTATTGAATGTAAAGGTTTTGAATCTTTAGACATACATTATATTTTGCGAAAAATGTGACCATACTGAACATATATGGGAGGTATGTGTCTTGTTTACTTTTTCAATCCCTTCATTAAAGTTTCGTTTTATCGCAATCAGTTTATTAATTTTATCCACTATTGATGCTGTGTTTACTGATATCGGTTTGCGGATGCTTCTAATTGAGGAAGCTAATCCAATTGTACGTAGAATTTATGAGGATAGCTTATTAGGTTTTTATTTTATTAAAATCGGGCTACCAGCTGCACTAGTTTGGTTATTACCACGTGCTCCTTCAACAAGATTAGTCAATAGTACATTAGTGGTTGCGCTCATGCTTTATTCATCGGTCTTTCTCTACCATCTCGTTTGGTCTACATATGCATACGTCTTATATGCAAGTTAAGAACAAAACTAGCAAAGCCGAATTTCTTGAAACAATGTGCGAGGTCATTTCACTTCTTTGAATTACACTTTCCCCCATCAATAAAAGGTCTAAGCGGAAAAGGTTATCTCTCTTTTCTACTTAGACCTCTTTTATAGTAATCAAGCTATTCACTTCCATATAACTACAACCGGCACTTCAGTAAGAGGTAATTTTTTTACTTTTATAGGATAGGTTATTACCTGAGTTACAAACTGATCTGGTGCAGGTTTCTCCTCAGTGGCATAAATAATAATTTTATCAGGTCGATAATCGATATGGTCAATAACAATTGAATAACCACCTGTTCTCCTTTTTCCAAGTGCTAAAACAGCGTATGAATAACCTTCATCACTGCAAATACCACATCCACCTTTCTTTTTAATGTCATTTATTATTTTATCAACACATTCAGGAAATTTTCTCACACCTTTCCCTCCTTTCAACCGTATTGTACAATCAGTAGTAACGATAACTTTGTGTAGGAAGTGACAGCATTGATAACATACGACCCAAAAAATAAACAATTGCTTACAGAATCTTGCAAGCAATGCCCAGAGCCCTATTTCACACCTCAGCTCACAGAAATACCTCGAGTCGGCTGTTGCAGTTATAGCCCTATTTACTCCTTGTTTGATATTCATAAGATGCTACAAAATGGGCTTGAAGAGTTCCTAATCGAATCGATTTACAACAATTCAAATCATACAATTAATCCATACGAAATTATCATTCACGCTAACGTTCATCCGAAATTTAAAGAGCATGAGTTAACAGGTAAGAGTAAAATACAAATAGAAGATATAAAAATTAATTATTCAATCTGTCAATTTTTCCAAGAAAAGAAAGGGTGTACGTTAGACCCGCTTTTAAAAAATTATGTTTGTCGTTCGTTTATATGTCCCACTGTTGAAGACTTACTGCCTAAAGACCTTATCGCAATAGTTGAAGAAGGAACTACTTCCATAACAAAAGAAGTTCATCAGTTTAACAGTCTTCATAAGCAAATATTAAAGGAACGAAAACTAAATTTCCAAACAGATTTCACTATGACTTGTGACTACCTAAAATCTTTATAAAAAGCACCTTTTTATCTTAAGACCCTTATTCGGGTCTTTTTTTCGTTTTTATTATATCTATGTATGAAACAAGCTTGCTCATTCCATTTTAAACACATAAATTATTCTGTTATAATACAACTATTTTTTATAGGCCCATTTTTATATAATAACGTTGACTAAGGTTAATAATTGTTATAAAGCAACCTAATATAACACCTACTGTTATATTACAGTTTTAGATAAGGGGAGAACGCCATATGTGTCAAATGGAAAAGTATCAACATGCATGGTCATTATATTTAACTAGTTGTGAGAAACATGGAATTACATGTAATATTGATTATTCAAGTTTCGTAAATTCATTGACAGTAGAACAAGTTGAGCAAATGTTCGAACACTCACTACAGCAAATAAACTAAAAACGAGGTATCTATTATGAACGCTCTCACCGACGTAGAAGTCAAAACGTAAACCGTCTGTTTCCTAATTAAAAGAGGAAATAGACGGTTTTTTTAGTGCAATTATAAATTATGAGTGATTCCAATTCATAATTCATAACTCATTACCCATAATTAAATTAATTGCTTTCTTCATTAATGATTGTTATCTTCTTATATATATTCGTAACGGTTACGCTTTATTAGGAGGAGGACAGGCAGTTGAATTGGTTATTTATTGGTATCATTCGCTTTTATCAAAGATTTATTTCTCCACTAAAACCACCAACTTGTCGTTTTTACCCAACTTGCTCTCATTATGGGCTAGAGGCCTTTCAGCGGTTTGGACCGTTAAAAGGATGTTGGTTAACAATTAAACGGATTCTAAAATGTCACCCATTCCACCCCGGTGGTATTGACCCTGTACCTGAAAAAGAAAAATGTAGTTGTAAAGAAGGTGAACAGAAATGAAGAAAACAGAGATAGTCATTCTATCCGGATTTTTGGGTAGCGGAAAGACTACATTATTACAACAATTATTAAAAGAAGAAAAACATAAAGACTCTCATGTCGGGGTTCTCATGAATGAAGCGGGAAGTGTATCGATCGATTCTACAGCCATTCCCGACTCAACTCCATTAAAAGAATTACTTAGTGGCTGTGTCTGCTGTTCAATCCAGAGTGCTCTTGAACCACAATTATTAGCTTTGTGTGAAGAATATACTCTAGATAAAATTTACATTGAAACGTCCGGTGTCGCTCATCCAATCGAAGTCCTCGATGGCTGTCTGACACCTACTGTTGCTGAGGTGGCAACGGTTAAAGGAATTATTACAACTGTTGATTTAATGAGGTATACAAACCAAAAAAAAATTAGTATTAAAATGAGAAAACTATTGAAAGAACAAATTAAACATGCTGATTTTCTATATTTCACAAAAAAAGAGTCTGTTACAGAAGAACAACAACTTGATATCCTTGCTGAGATAAGGGAAATAAATCCTCATAGTATACAGCTTACAGACCCTAAAGAACTCTTTACTCTGGACTTCGCTCTACATAATAGAAAACAATCTAATGAAAAGCTTCATGTGGAGAAAGACCTTCACATTAAGACATTTGTCTACCATTTAGAAACATCGCTTATGAAATCAGAATTTATTGAGTGGTTAGAACGATTACCATCCACCATTTACCGTATTAAAGGTTTTCTTTATTTAGATGATGACTTCTATTCAATACAATATTCATTTAGTATGCCTACATTAGTAAAGGAAACTCGTGAATTTCCTTCAAATCTTGTATTTATTGGTGAGAATTTAGACACTGATAAATTAGATAAAGAATTAAAACAACTCGAAAAATAGAGGCTGGGACAAAAGGTCTGTTTTTGGAGGCCACTGAAAAAGTCCAATCTAGACGATTCGAGAAGTGGTAATGGCTCCGCACGTTGCACGCTTGCTATGAGAAAACCACTCATAGCGCGCTTTTGAAAAGAGGCAACGGCTTCGCGCATTACTTAAAGGCCGCTGAAAAAGTGAAAATCACACTTTTTCAGCAGCCTCTGTTTTTGACCTTTTGTCCCAGCCTCTAAGCAATCAGCGGAGTAGCTACATCTTTTAAAAGGCTTGAAAAGGGGTTTGTTTCTCCTTTCAAGGCGCCGTAGCGAACGGAGCGATTGCACCCTCTATTGAAACCTTGTGTCCAAACCTCTATTTTTCACCTTCAAATTAATAACTGGTAGTATATGGATAATTTTACTTATAACGAATAATTCATATGTTTTTTACCATAATAAGAGACAGAAGTACATTAAACGGGAGGAGTACCTTAAATGAAAAAAACTATCCTTTCAATAATAACGCTTTCTTTAATCTGTATATTATCAATTGGTTGTAACGGAAATGACCAAGCAAATGATATTGCCCAAAGTATTGAACGGCAGAATACAGAAAAAAGAACTACAGTCATTGAACCACCTAGTGTAAAGCAACAAAATAAACAACGTGTAAATGTTCCACAAGAAATGGAAGAATACGCTGATGAATTTGGTTATTATCTTGATCAATTTTACTTGGCGATTGATGAAATGAGAACATTCTTTTTTGAAGACCGAAATAATCAAAAAAGAGTAGATGAATCCCTAACGTTAATTCGAAGCATTAATGAACACGCCGACAAAATCCTTCATCTACGTACACCTCACGAATTTGAAGGACTTCATGAAGTACACATGAGTGCGTTAATTGAACTTGATTCGCTCGAAGATGAGCTCGCATCTATTGATGTTAATAATGAGAAACAAATCCAGATGGCAAGGACTTATTATGAGAATACTGTCATCTCTCTTAAGCAAATGCAAAGAGAATACAAAGAAGTGTTGGAAGAATTCGGTATCAACTAGGAATATAAAAAAATCTTTTAAATGCATTGAGGTTGGGTCACAAGGTCAAAAGCGTCCTTGTGTCCCAGCCTCTATTCACGTTATCTAGTAGTACCATCTAGGTTATCAATAATTTCACTCCATGCTGCACCAATACCTTCAAATGGCTCAGCCGTACTAAACCCTTTTTTCAAAGCTTTAATACGATTTGCATTTAATCGGTCAGTTGCAATATATATATTTTCCAAGCTCATGATTTTGGATAAATCATTTCGTAATTCTAATTCAAGCTTTTTTCGATTTTGCTCACTCGACTTTACACCGACTAATGTTTTATTATCTATTGTGATTACATGTACTTCATGTACATTGTTAAAAGCAAGTAAGCGGCTTTGGATAACACTCTCTAAATCATTCTCCTGTTGAATTGTTATTCCCGATTTCTCCATATGTGGCTTATCACTCATCATACGCTTATCGTGTAACAGTCCTGGACTATTTGTTAATACTCTTGAGCCTACACGATTTGTCCCTTGATTTGGCATACTTAAATTTCTCTCACCCGAAATATTAATATTTTTTCTTGCAATATCTTCACTATACTTTGTTCTTCCCTTAGGAGTTTCATCAATAACCATCATATCTGTTAAGGGGCCCTCCATATAGCGTACTCGTTCTGTTCCATATCCACTAAAACCTTCATTTTCGTTAGCATTTGCCCCCATGATTTGCTTCTGCTCTAAAGAGCAACCAGAAAGTAACCCTACGACAAGTAAACTTGATATAACTGTATAAACGATTCTCATGGTAACCAAGCTCCTTTTTCATTTCTTTTATTTATAGCTTGTGACATGTCGACTTTTTTACTCAATCAATATTTGGGAGAATTAAGTGATAAGAATCGCTAATAAATTAATTACTTTTCACATTGTCAATTGACTAACTTTTACTTGACTATTATTTTACCCCTACTTTTCTGTTTTTGTCGTTTTACCACTATTATTGGGAGAAATACACTAAAATTGGTAAATAGATTCCCTTTAGTTCATGCTTTATGTATAATAACTTTTGAATTCAAGATAATTTAATATGGAGTGGTCATGGTGATAATGCTCGCAATCGAAGCAAAACGACATCAGATGTTAACCTATGCAAAGAAATACGGATTCACATCTGACAAAACTGTTCAATGTAGTCAAGAATTAGATAAACTTTTAAATATGGTGCAATGCAATTCACAATCTAAAATATAAAAACATAGATAAAACTCTCTACTTATTTTTTTAAAAAGTAAATATTCGTTCACATTTATTAGTACTTTAGTATATAATTGACTTAGCACTATGGAGAGGTTACTTAATAATTAGTTGCAATTGTATCTAGAGCTAATTTAAGGAGTGAACGAACATGAGTATAGAAACAGCTAAAATATCCAAAGATGAAATACTTATGAGATTAAAGGTGTTAGATGGTGTAGATGTATCTTCTGTCACAAAGTATGAGATCGAACGTATCCTCAAAAGTGTTTATCGCGTTGGTTTTGCCGATGGACAGCTTGAATATGAAAAAGAGATTAAGCACAAAAAGGCTGAATCAACAGTGTAGTCGCTGATGATTCAGCCTTTTTCTCTGCACTTTGGAATTATTTATATAGTAATTAGCGGTTGTGCTCAAAAGGCTTTTGAAGGATACGACTTAAGTCTGATAAAATTCGAATGCCATCTTTACGACCTTCTTCATGAAACGCTCGTCCATTTCGTAATTCTCCTTCTAAATAACGTACTTCATGAAATCCTTTTTCATCATTAACAACATAAATCTCTTCTGCTGTTACTCTTTTTGAAACGATTTCATTAATCTCTTGCTTCACTTTTTCTTCTTCTTGATTTGAAATAATACCTACGATTACTGTTCGTTCATGAATGACAACACTTGCATCTTCTACCCCATCAACATCTTTAATTTCACTCGTTAATGCATTTAAAATATCTCCGTCTACTCGTTCTTGATATAGAATATTGTCCTCTCTCGTGTTCGTTCCTCTACCTGTCATACTTTTTGCTACCATTCCTGGCTGACGACGAAACTTAGAACGCTCTTCTAACGTATTTGGCCGAAACTCCAATGGTTCTGTTTCAAGAGCCGGCTCTCCTGAAATCTCGACCCCTCTTGCTTCATCAGTTGGACCACAACCTGTAAGCACACTTTGAATCGCCAGAAACACAATAGCAAACACTACATATAAGAGCTTATATTTCACGATAACCTCCCCTTTCTATTTTGAGAGCACTGAAAAAATGCGTCCCTCACTTTTTCAGCGTTTTTCTCGAATAGGCTATTTTAGACTTTTTCAGTGGCCTTTTCTATTTTTAGGTTTACTTACATCATTAAAAAATAATCTTGTTACTTAAAGGAAATTTTCCTAATAACCATTGCAATCAATAATAATATTTGTTAAGGTAGACACACAAATCAATATTCTTTACTTCAAAAATTGAAGTGAGGATAGAGGTGCAAAGACCATAAGTAATTAATCTGAGGATAATGAGGTCCGTTGATGATTTATGAAAGGGGGATTTGCCGAAGCCAAGAGATTCTCATTTTTCTTGAGGCTGGTTTTGCATTTAATAAATGCAGAACTGTCATATAGCGTTTTCGCTATATGGAGGGCTATCTCACGCATGGAACATTTCTATGGAAATTCCAAGCGGTAATGAGGCTCTCATTACCGCTTTTTTGCGTATTCCTTTAAAAAAGGGACAAATTAGAGTAGCTCTATTCAATATGACACAACGAAATGTAGTCAATACTATCGATCAACTTACTTGAATAGAGGGGGAATTTAACATGTTCTTTGGAAATGTAGTAACTGCTATGGTGACACCTTTTGATCAGGACGGAAACGTAGACTTCCAAGCAACAAAAACTTTACTTAATCACTTACTATCAAATGGGACTGATGCTCTTGTTGTTGCAGGAACAACAGGTGAATCACCAACATTAACAACTGAGGAAAAATTAGAATTATTTCAATTCGTTGTAACAAACGTCAATGGAAAAGTACCTGTTATCGCTGGTACTGGCTCAAATAACACTGCTGCTACAATCGCTTTAACGAAAAAAGCGGAAGAAATCGGTGTAGATGCTGTTATGATTGTTGCACCGTACTATAACAAGCCTTCTCAAGAAGGAATGTATCAGCATTTCAAAGCTATTGCTGAGTCAACAAACTTACCAGTGATGATTTATAATATACCTGGACGTAGCGCTGTAAACATCTCTGCTGAGACAACAATTCGCTTATCCAAAATTGAAAATATTGTATGTACGAAAGAAGCTAGTGGAGATTTAGATGCAATGTCTACAATCATCCAAGAAACTGATGAGAACTTTAGCTTATACAGTGGAGACGATAGCCTAACATTACCAGTTCTTTCTATCGGTGGCACAGGAGTTGTATCTGTTGCTGCGCATGTAATCGGAAACGAGATGCAAGAAATGGTAACTAGTTTCCATGCTGGTGACGTGAAAAGAGCGGCAGCAATTCACAGACATACTTTACCGACAATGAAAGCTTTGTTCACAGCTCCAAACCCATCACCAGTTAAAGCTGCACTTGAAATGAAAGGTGTTCCATGTGGTTCGCTTCGCCTACCACTTCTACCGTTAAACGAAGAAGAACGCCATCAACTTCAACTTGTTGTACAACCAACAATGACATTTTATGTAAGCTAACTTATATGAACTAAGCTATTGCTCATGTGGCAGTAGCTTTTTTTGTAGTTGGAAAGCACATCCTCCCCTCAATTCATCATTCTTAAATCATAATTCATAATTAATATTGTAGTTTTCTCCCCCATTTCTTGGTAGGATATAGATGATACATACTATAGTTTTTATTCTATAATATTGATTAAGGGGGATTGTAATATATGTTTACAAAAGGGGAAAAAGATGCAATATATAAGGTTATTGAACATCGCCGTGATGTAAGAAGCTTCAACGACAAACCAATTCCAGAAGATGTGGTTGAACGTATTTTAAAAGCAGCTCATGCAGGCCCATCTGTCGGCTTCATGCAGCCTTGGAATTTTGTTATTATTACTTCTGACGCAGTGAAAGAAAAGCTAGCATGGGCTGCTGATAAAGAACGACGGGCATTAGCCATTCATTTTGAAGATACCCGCCAACAAGAATTTTTAAACTTAAAAATTGAAGGATTAAAAGAAGCGCCTATTACGATTTGCGTTACATGTGACCCAACACGAGGTGGGTCTCACGTTTTAGGTCGTAATTCAATACCAGAAACAGATGTCCTTTCGACTGCCTGCGCAATCCAAAACATGTGGCTTGCAAGCTGTGCTGAAGGATTAGCAATGGGATGGGTAAGCTTTTATAAGAAGAATGATGTGAGAGATATATTAGATATCCCTCCACATGTGGATCCTATCGCTCTAATGTCACTTGGGTACACTGACCACTATCCTGAGAAGCCAATCCTAGAATCAACAGGCTGGGAAGAACGTCGTGAACTAGAAAAACTTATTTTCCAAGATAAGTGGGCCCAAAAGCGATAATGTTTGATTATAAAAAACGCGTTGAGCAAAATGATATCATGTGCTCAACGCGTTTTTTATGTGTTTTTTATAATTGTTATGATAATCGGTCTGACAATTCGTTATTTATATAAAATGATGAATTTTCCCGAGGCTTTCAGACACTGAATCAGTTATTGCCTTATAAACATTAATAAACTAGGCCTTTACACCCTATTAACGGAACTGTTGTCCTATTACTTCCTAAACAATTGCCTTTTTTCAATAATGAAGGAATTGCTGTCCAAAAAAACTTAGCACTTTCCCTATCATGCTGCTTGCTTTTTCTTTACCTTTCTTAAAATCTTATCATCAGCATATCCAGTACCTAATAAAACAGCGAATACGATAATAACAAAACCAATCATCTGAACAGGCATTATTTGCTCACCAAGGAAAATAGCTGAACTCACTAACCCGAAAAATGGAACAAAATTATTAAAGACAGCCGTTTGACCTGCCCCAATCCGTTGTATAGCGGAATTAAACAGAATATGGCCGATAGCAGTTGCTACAATAGCTGATGCAAAGAAGATTGCCCATACATATCCAGGTGTGTTTACTACACTTCCTAATCCACCTGGTTCTAGTACTAAACTTATAAGAAATAACATAGAAGAACCGATGATTAACATAATACCTGTCATAAATTTCGAATCTATTGTTGCTGTTGCTTTCTTTATATAGATAAAGCTCAGAGCTTGGACAAGCATTGCTAGAAAAACAAATAAATCACCGTAATTAATTGAACCTACTCCCCCACTACCATTCAAAATGATAAGTCCAACACCAACAAGACCAAAACAAATCCCTACTAAACGTAGACGTGTTAACTGATCATTTAATAGCAATAGGGCAAAAAGTGACGTCGTTAATGGTAATAAAGCTAAAATTAGAGATGTATTAGATGCGGTTGTCATTGATAAACCAATCGCTAAAAATAAATGATGACCAACGACTCCTAGTAACGTCGTAATAATGGTAACTTTCCATTCTTTTTTCGTTAAAGGACGAAATTGCTTTTGAAAAAATAAAATTGCACAGACTACAAGTCCAGCAACAAAAATACGTAATGATTGCATCGTCGCTGGTGGTAAATACTCAACTAACACCTTTAACATAACAACATTTAAGCCCCATATAACCATAACAAAGCCGATTAAGCCATATGTTAAAATTATACTTTTTTCATTTTTCATATACTCTCACCTTTTATACCACACTGAAATTTTGTAAAACCAAGAAGAAAGCAAGTGTGCCTACTCTATCATAGGACAACTTGCTTTCTAATGCTAATAAAGAGTGTTAGCGATTTTTTTGAATAAGGAAAGAGCTCATACCAAGTATCCTCTAATAGTCTTCCTTCAATAAACAATTTCCATTAATCAGCAAATCATTACCCTTTTTTTTAAACAGTTCTCGAGGGAAGTTAGTAAGCAGCTCACAACCATCTTCTGTAATTCGAATGGACTCCGTTATTTCAACTCCATAATCATCATACCAGATTCCAGGCATTAGGTGGAATGTCATGTTCGGCTGTAAAATTGTTCTATCTCCTTTGCGAAAACTCACGGTATGCTCTCCCCAATCAGGTGGGTAGCTTAACCCGACTGAATATCCTAATCTTGAGTCTTTATGATGACCCCTTTTTGCAATCGTTTTGCTCCATACAGCTTCTACCTCTTCAGCTGCCATACCAGGTCTAATAGCTGTAACTGTTTCATTAATACCTTCTAATACGACATCCGCTAAATCAGTTACCTGTTTAGGTGATTCCCCAAGTGCCACTGTACGTGCCATAGGCGTATGATAACGCTGATAGCAACCTGCAATTTCTATCGTTAAGAAATCCCCATTTTGATATGGCCTCTCCGTCCAAGTTAAATGAGGGCAACTCGTGTTACTTCCCGTTGGTAGCATCGGTACAATTGAAGTGTAATCACCGCCATATTGTGATGTACCACTTATTTGAGCATGATAAATGCTCGCTGCAACATCGCATTCACGTACGCCTATATCAACTGTATCATAAGCGCTCTGCATTGCTTTCTCAACAATCTTTCCTGCTTTTTTCATATAAGAAATTTCTTGGTCAGACTTGATTAGACGAACCCAATTGACAAGCGTTGTTGTATTTTTAAAAGAAGCATTCGGTAAGCCTTGTTTCAATCGTTCGTAACATAATGCAGTAAAATAATGTGAGTCCATTTCAACACCAATTGTTCTTGTCGCCTGACCGATTTCAGTTAATATATTTGCAATAAAATCCATCGGATGCTTATCTGCTGTTTGGACAAAATGGTCTGGATATGGGATAGTATGGTTTTCATCTAACCAGGTGGTTTTTTGAACACTATTTGCATCCATTTCTCTACCAATCCATATTGGCTGGTCTTCATCTAAAATGACGACAAGCATTTGATGTACATAAAATGACCAGGCGTTATACCCCGTTAGGTAATTCATATTTGATGGGTTTGAAATAAGAAGCACATCAATTCCGTTTTCTATCATTTTTCTTTTTGTGTCATTTATTCTCTTTCTATACTCTAACACCGAAAACATGATTATCCACCCCTTTCTTCTGCTCCTACTGATAAGATATTCGTCCTCTAGCAGTTATGAGCTTGGTCAAAAAACTAGATCTCTCAAATTTTCCGCCTATTCCTTAAAAAATGAAAGAATGCCTATTATTCATTTGATAACTTGAAGCAGACAACCTTCTGTTCGGTCATTTCCTCAATCGCAAATTTTACACCTTCTCGACCAATTCCTGATTGTTTCACTCCTCCAAAAGGCATCGCATCTACTCGAAAGTCACTACTATCATTTACAATCACTCCACCAGCTTCAATTCTATGAATGGCTGAAAAGGCATGCTCTAAATTCCTTGTAAATATCCCAGCCTGAAGTCCATAGCTAACATTGTTAGCTCTATCAATTGCTTCATTTAAATCAGATACCTTATAAAGTAAAACGACAGGACCAAAGATTTCTTCTTTTGCAATCTGGCACCCTCCTGGAACTTCAGCTAAAACAGTCGGTTCATAAAATGCACCGTTTCTTCTTCCCCCGGTTAAAAGTTTAGCCCCGGCATCGACCGCATCATTTACCCACTCTTCAACTCTTTTCGCTTCTTTTTCAGTAATAAGAGGTCCCATATCTGTTGTTTCATTCAGCTTTTCACCCATTTTGTATTGCTTTGCTTCTTTCACATATTGCTCAACGAAGCTATTATAGATTTCTTCTTCTATATAAATTCTCTGTACACCGATACAGTTTTGACCTGCTGCTGTGAAAGCTCCATCAACTGTAGATGGAATGGCCTTAGATAAATCCGCATCCTTTAAAATGATGGTCGGTGAATTAGAGCCTAATTCCATTGCTAGCTTCTTTACACCGGCTTTTTTTGTAATCTCTTCACCTGTTGAATAACCACCAGTAAATGATATAAGACGAACAGCTTTATTTGTGATAATTGCATCACCAATTTCTCTACCATGACCAGTTATAACAGAAAGTATTTTTGTCGGAAGACCAGCTTCTTCAAATGCTTCTGCAAGTAAGAATGCACTTAGTGGTGTTAACGTGGATGGTTTCACTATAATCGAATTCCCAGACGCAATTGCTGGACCTACCTTATGAGCAACTAAGTTTAATGGATCGTTGAAAGGGGTTATAGCTGCAACAATTCCTATCGGAAAACGATAGTAGTAACCAACTCTCGTTTCATGCCCTGGCATTTGTGAAAAGGGAATCGTTTCCCCATGGATTCTTCTAGCCTCCTCAGCACTTATACGAATCGTTTCAACACAACGCCTAACCTCTGATTTAGCTTCTCTAATTGTTTTACTTCCTTCGAGAGCGATTGTTTCCGCAAAGTAATCTTTCTTTTGTAAAATAATCTCTGCTGTTCTTTGTAGAATTGCGATTCGTTCATGAACTGATAATTGTGCTGAGACGACAGCTCCTTCCTTAGCTGATTCAATTGTTGTTTGAACATCTTCTACAGTGGCAGCAGGAACAGTCGCAAGCAATTGGTCATTTTCTGGATTTCGCACTTCGATTTTCCGACTACGGTCAACCCAATTCCCACCTATTAACATCTTCTGTGCAACAATTTGCATGCTCATCGACTTCTACCACCTTTCTTTTTTAATGATGAGTTATGAGTTATGAATTGCAAAT
The DNA here is from genome assembly GCF_002335805.1 of Bacillus sp. FJAT-45350. NCBI lineage: Bacteria > Bacillati > Bacillota > Bacilli > Caryophanales > Bacillaceae > Bacillus > Bacillus sp. FJAT-45350. The sequence goes on from NZ_NISU01000001.1 coordinate 1,854,721, forward strand.
TTAGAATTGGATGTTTTCATTTACCATTTGCAATTTGCCATTTGCCATTTGCCATTCGTCATTCGTCATTCGTCATTCGCAATTAATAATTGCCTTTCTCAAGGTTGATTAAGTCAATTAAAAGAGCGAAGCCTGTTTCTGGTATTCCGGCACCGGCTCCTACTAGAGTGATAGGTCCTGAGAGATCACATTCATACGTAATTGCATTTGTAGCACCTGATATTGATGCTAATGGGTCATTTAATGGAATTTTTTCTGGTGCAACGCTTGCCCGGACCTTTCCTGCTTCGTTTTGAATCTTCCCTATGAGCTTCCAGCGTTTATTCTCTTCCTTTGCTTGATTTATGTCATCTAACGTTAGCTGACTAATTCCTTTACACGATACGTCTTCTTTTTTTAGCGGGATTCCCATTACAACATTTGCTAGAATGACGACTTTATAAAGGACATCATAGCCTTCAACATCACTTGTCGGGTCTGCCTCTGCATAACCTAATTTTTGCGCTTGCCTTAAGGCATCCTCATAGGCGATTCCGCTCTCCATCTCCGTTAGCATATAATTCGTTGTTCCGTTAAAGATACCTCGAATTTCGTTTATTTCGTTACCTACTAGAGTTGTAAGCGGCATTCGAAGCGCGGGTGTTCCACTCATAACCGTCCCTTCAAATAAAAGTTGAACCCCATTCTCTTTCGCTTTTTCTGATAGCTCTTTATATGCTAAAGCGACAGGACCTTTATTTGTCATAACGACATTCTTGCCATGTTCAAAGGCTGTTTTACAATGGTCAATTGCTGGTTGACCTGTCTTAACATCTGTATACGTTATTTCCACAATCGTATCAGCGTTTGTTTCTTTTATTGTTTGGATACTGTCTAAATCTCGAATCAAACCTGGTTCATCTGTGTAATTTGAAAGATTACCAGTTTCTTTGACTGTTTTCATAAGCTTATTTAAGTCCAATCCCTCAGGTTGATAGAGAGCCCCTTTTTTTATATCAGTAACAGCTACAATTTGAACATCTACACCTAATTCACTTTCTAGCATCGGTTTTTTCGTACGTAGGATTTCAACAAGTCCCTGACCAACACCACCGAATCCAACTAATGCAACCTTCTGAGTCATCTTCATCCCTCCTAAGCACAATCTATCGTTCTTTCATAGGAAAATGATAGTCTCCTTGTAAATACCGCTTTACTGTTTCAGTAAAAATTGCCGTACCAATAGGTAAAACACCTTCGTCAATATCAAATAACGGTGTGTGTAGACCTCTTTCCCTTCCGTCTCCAGGACTCGCGCCAAGAAAGAACATTAATCCAGGTATCTTTCTTGTCATATAACCAAAGTCCTCTCCACCTAATCCATAAGGCTTTTCATGAATTGAGAAACCAGGAAGAATATCACGAATCGTTTTCTTCACCCAACTTGAAACGATTGGGTTATTCTGTAGTGATGGTTCACCATGATTGAGAAGGAGGGAATAATCACCACCTAATCGTTCTACTATTGATAATACTCTGTCTATTTCCTTCGTTATTTGTTTTCGGGCAGTATCATCATACGTCCGTATCGTTCCCTTTATCTCCACTTCTTCTGGAATAATATTATTTGATGAACCTCCAATAACTTCGCCTATACTTAAAACTGCCGGTGAAAGTGCAGATGTTTTTCTTCCTACCAAACTATATAAAGCAGGGAGGATGTTTGAAAGTAACCAAATTGGGTCGAGTGTTTGCTCGGGATACGCTGCATGCCCACCTCTACCTTTAATCACCGCCGTAAACGTATCTACATTTGCCATTGCCGTACCGTTAAATATTTTTACATTACCAACCTTATAGTCTGGGTCCATATGGAGAGCAAGCACTGCGTCTACATCATCCAATACTCCTGCTTCTATCATATAAGGCGATCCAGTTAAACCACGTTCGTCTTCTGATTCTTCCGCCGGTTGAAAAATAAATTTTACCGTTCCTTCAATCTGACTTTTCTTAAAAGCCTCAGCAAGTAACGTAGCAGCACCTAAAGCAATCGTTGTATGGGCGTCATGCCCACATGCATGCATGACGCCTCGTTTTTGTGAACTATATTCACAGCTGTTTCCTTCCACAATTGGTAGAGCATCGATATCGGCTCGAATTGCAATTGTTCGCCCGTTTCCTTTTCTTAATGTGGCAACAACCCCTGTTGGTAAACCCGTTGCCTCTCTACCAGATTGAACCTCTATTCCATCTATTTTTTTTAAAATAGAAATGACCTTTTCAGACGTTTTATATTCTTGAAAGCTTAATTCAGGGTGCTGATGGAAGTGTCGCCTCCACTCACTTAATTGTTGCTGAAGTTCGTAAGCCGCTTTTACTGTCATATTTTCCATCCCCCTTGTTAAGCTTATTTAATATGGCTAAGTGCCTGCTCTAAATCAGCAATTAAATCTTCTTTTTCCTCTATACCCGCTGAATATCGAACTAATCCTTCTGGAATACCCAATGCTTTTCGTTCTTCAACCGTACATTCTATATGACTAGTTGTTCTTGCCGGCCCTACTGTTGTTTCTACAGCCCCAAGGTTAGCAGCCTTGTTAGCAAATTCAAGCTTAGGCATAAACTGTCGTACAGAATCAAGACCACCTTTTACAGCAAAACTAAGCATTCCACCGAATCCAACCATTTGTCTCTTTGCGATATCATGATTTGGATGGGTTTCAAGTCCAGGATAAAAGACTTCTTCTACCTTATCGTGACTTTGTAAATACTTAGCTACGGCTAGAGCATTCTCTTCTTGCTTTTTAATTCTTAGGTGAAGTGTTTTCATCCCTCGAAGTAACAGGTAAGCTGCCATTGGGTCAAGACTCGCTCCATTTATTTCACGATAATGATAGATTTTGTGTATCAGATCTTCATCACCACAAGCGACACCACCAAGAGCATCCGCATGACCTCCAAGGAATTTTGTTGCACTATGAATGACTAAGTCTGCTCCTAATTTCAACGGATTCTGATTGATTGGAGTAGCAAATGTATTATCAACAAATACGAGTGCACCGTTCTCTTTTGCTACTTTAACCATCCGCTCAATATCTGTTATTTTGACAGTTGGGTTTGTCGGTGTTTCTAAATAAAGAATCTTACAACCCTTGCGTACTTCTTTTTCAATCTCTTCATGATTACCAGTTTCACATAATGTTACGTCTATGTTTAAACGAGGGAGAAACTCAGAAAATATTTTATTGGTACCACCATACGTATCTTTAATAGAGACAACACGATCTCCTGGAACTAATATTGTTAAAAGAGCATTGCTAATCGCAGCCATTCCCGTAGAAAAACTTGTAGCCGCTTCGGCTTCCTCTAAATCTTTCACTTTATCCTCAAAGGCTTGAACGGTAGGATTGGTATTTCGACCATATATGTGTCCTTCTCTCTTTCCAATAGCAACTTCGAACCACTGGTCAATATCATCGTATCCAAATGCCACACTATGAACGACTGGTACCTGTGTCGCTCCATGTACTAAATATTCCTTCTCACCAGACCATACTGAACGAGTTCCTTTTTTGACAGAAGAATCTTGACGTCGTTGCATGAATACCACCCCTTTTATTTAATTATGAGTTATGAGTTATGAATGAGTCCAACTCGAGCCTCATCATCTTCATCACACTTTATATTCTTATAATACTCCTCCTTCCCTTAGATTCCATTCAACAAACTGTATGAAAAATTTAAGTCTCTATTAGTCAAGATTTCTTAATATTATTAGATCAATTTACGTATCGCTTAACATTGCAGATTAAAAAGAGGTGGTTCTAAAAGGTCATTTTACCTTTTGGAACCACCCCGAATCATATGCGAAGCACAAGGGTTACTACTTTGCTATTTAACAAGTTTTTCGACGGATATATTTTATATTAAGTTACCGGTATTTCTTCTGTTTCACTGTTTGATACTTCATTTCTCATTTGTTCGTATTGATGGATTGCCCAATACAACTCTTCATCTGTGTATAAGGATAATTCAGGCTTTTCCATTTACATCACTCCTCGTATATTAATCTAAATACTTTTGTGAATAGTATGCCCTAAATTTTCAAATTTATTTTTATAAACAGAAAATCCTCTAGGTTATTTTCAAAAAAGGGAACTGTAGACATTTGCCTTAGAGCCCTTTATTAGATTTTTAAATTAAATTATATAACCTCGCTCACGATTTTAGTTACCGTACATATTATGTATCTCGTAACAAAAGTCTGTCAGTCACTAGAAATGAGTTTATTTTAGAAAGGATGTAATTCGATATGGTACATGAGAGAGTGATAAACAAACTGAAGTCTGTGACTTTATTTGTATTCGCTGTAGCAACTATATTTTTTTTATATAATTTATTAGCAATGAATGCCTCTTACGGTTATAATTCACAACAAATTAGCGAAAAGGCTCAACTTAATAAACTAAATCATGAACAATACCTTTTATCAGAGGAAATCAAAAATTCAACGTCCATGGTCGTCACCGCATCGAGTCTAAACCTTCGTTCAGAACCAGGAATACATGGTGGTATTTTAGCGTCAATGCCAAATGGTAGTGAGGTAGAGACTACATCAGAGGTAATCGGCAATTGGATTGGAATATCGTACGAAGGAATTAAAGGCTTTGCTAGTTTGACGTATCTTTATGAACATGAACAAGAAGATGTAATCGAGATGGAAGTAACAGCTTCCGCTTTAAATATACGTTCTATGCCAAGTATACAAGGCGACATTCTAGAGACAATGCCAAATGGTACTGTAATTGAAACTAATTATGTAGATAACAGTAATTGGGTAGCGGTATCTTATAACGGAGTAAAGGGTTATTCAAGCTTAACGTACTTAATGGAACGAGAAGCTATAGAGAATGAGCCTGAATCTGATGAATCTGCAACAAATGGTACAGATGAAGATAGTAGCACTACTCCACCAGAACAAAGCTCTTCACTAGAAGGAATCTCCATTGTAGTTGACCCAGGTCACGGTGGTGAGGACCCAGGTGCAACGTCTGGTGAATTTATTGAATCCGAACTTGCCTTATCTGCCTCTGATGTTTTACAGGCAGAATTAGAAGCTAGAGGTGCAACGGTCATTATGACTAGAACATCTGACGTATTCTTAGAACTTGAAGAGCGTGCTGCTTATGCCGAAGAACATGACGGAGAAATCTTTGTAAGTATTCATTTAAACCAAACCGGAACTGGAGAAGCTAACGGCACAGAAACATTTTATAATAGTAGTCAAAACCCTTTCCCGGAAGAAAGCCAGCAGTTAGCGCAGAGTATTCAAGATGAATTAGCAGCTTTACCAACGGATAATCGAGGAATTAAAGAAGAAGTGTTTACTGTTTTAACCAGCAATTCTGTTCCAAGTGTATTGATTGAATTAGCGTTCTTAGATAGTCCAGTGGATCAAGAATTTATCTTGGATGATTCATTCTTTGAAGATGCAGCAGCATTAATTGCCAATGGGGTTGAAAATTATTTCGGTGTTAATGATTAGAAGACAACATTAAATACAATGAAGAATGACCACGCTTTTAGATTTTTTCTAAAATGTGTGGTCTTTTATGGTAAGTACGATTGTTTTCCCTTCGATTTTTAATTCCTATAAGATACATTCTTCAATCATTTTCTATAAGTTTTTTCTATAGTCTCAATAAAAGAGACACCTTAATAGTAAAACAACAATTCATCAATCATAATCCCACTCGCTATCCATAATATATATAAAAGGATAAGTACGTTATGGGGGTGAGTTGTCGATGCCTTTGACCGTCAAAGACATTCTCAACCTTTCTGTTATGAAAGAAGCGGTTGTTCGAAGTGGAAATGAAATAATAGATAAACAAAGTGTTGATTGGGTATCAGTAATTGAAACCCCTGTTGAGAATTTTGTGCGAAGAAATGAATTTGTTTTAAGTACTGGAATTGGATGTGGTCAAGACAGTAAATCGATGGTTAACTTCTTAGAGGAAATCATGGAAGCAAACGCTGCTGGGCTTGTCCTTTCACTTGGAAGATTTATCAAATCAATTCCTTCTGAAGTAATAAAATATGCAGAGGACCATCAGTTTCCGATTATTGAAATACCATGGGAAGTAAGATTTTCTGATATCATTCATTCTTCTCTACAAAAGATTCATGAGCATGAAAATAATACAGTTAAATATTCAGAAGAAATTCGTAATCGACTGTTAAGTCTTATACTTCAAGGGGCTAGGTTGAATCAAATCGCTAACTATGTTCATGACACTCTTTCCCTACCAATAATTATTGCAGATAAACGCGGGGTCATTAAAGGGCAAAGCAAAGGAACAAAAAATTTAGCAAAGGAATGGAACACGTATATTGAATCGACCATAGACCCCGAAGCGTCCGGAAGCTATGAGCTTTCACCAATCAATACAACACCATTGATCCAACACTTACAATTAGGTGACCATGATGTTTTACAAATGAGTATCTATTCTGCTAGTGAATTGCAAGGTTATATGATTGTATCCAGCCAAAAAGATGCTTCAAATGCGTGGGAACGAACGAATATCATCTATTTATTAGAACATGCAGCAACAGCCGTTGCTCTTTGCTTTTTACATGAAAATGCTGTCAAAGATACGGAATCTAGATTACGAGATGACTTTGTTTGGAGTTTGGCAAAAGGGCGCTTCTCTTCATGGGATACCGCTCTCTCAAGAGCAAAATCATTAGGGTACCAAATTCAACTTCCCTATCTTTGTATCATTGGAAATCCTGAAAATCTGTCTCAGCTCTATCAAAAAGAAAAAAAACAATTTACTTCCTACGACCATTGGCTCCAAGGTCTCATTCGAACATTAGAAGAAGAGGTCCATGACTCAGCATGTAAAATGAATCAAAAAGTGATGACCACGTTTCAACGGGATGAACTCGTTATTTTCTTAGAAGTATTAGATGATAAAAGTAATGACAGTGCCTTTAAGTTTTTATTTACATTTGAGAAAAGAATCTCTGCATTAGCACCGTCGATTATTTTATCATGGGGAATTAGTAAACAATACGGTTATCAATTATTCCATGAGAGCTTTCAAGAGGCACAAAGAGCTCTATCTATCGGTAGACGGCAAAAAGGACCGGGACACCAAAGTACGTATGCCGATACAAGAATTGACCGGGCACTTTATGGATTAGTTGAAAGTGAAGAACTGAAACAAATTACCTTTTCAACTATTGGTTCCCTTATCGATTATTCAAATGAGCGTGGAATTGATTTAATTCACACATTCATTACCTACAATAAAAATAGAGGCAATGTGAGCCAAACAGCAAGGCAACTAAATTTACACCGTCAGTCTCTCCTTTATCGACTAAGAAAAATAGAAACTTTAACTGGCTGCACACTAGATGACCCCGATGACATTTTTCTAATTGATTTAAGTATCCGGTTGTGGACATACGGAATACAAGATTAATTCGCAATAGCTATGATTGTTTTTGGTCGTATTTGGCAACACTGGTAATGTACCAAATATGAATGGAGGTTTTATATGGAAATCAATATGAGTCGTGAGGATGTACTAACTGAAATTGAAAAATTAACAACTAGTGGTTCAAACTTAAAAAAGAAAATTATAAAAAAGGAAAACCCACAACTAATGAGAAGTGCCCTACATTATTTTCCCGACTGGGAAAGTGCAATAACATATAGCACAGGTCGACTATATAAATTTTGAAGAAGAGGGTGGCCCAACGTTGGGTCACCCTCAAAGTAATTTACTAAGTGAAGAGCGCTACTTAGTCAGTTTTCTACGAGTGTCAGCCGATATTCATTGTATCTCATCAAAATGGGACCTTAACCAATTTCCACCCGCTTGTTATAGAATCTCTTACTAATTCAAATGAAAATTGTTCTACTGACTCACCCTTCCCTTCTTCTTTCACTTTATATTTGACTACCTCTTTATAAACTAGTGGTTCTTTTAAAGAAATTTTGTCTCTTTTAAGTATTCTAATGGACTCAGTTCTATTGATTATTTCGTTGTGACTTTCTACGGTTCCACTGTGTATTAAGTTAAGTAAATCATAATCCCTTTGATTTATAGCTACAAAAAATAACTCCACTATATCTTCAGCTTGTAGTTGTTTCACATATGAGTTCAGTATGCCTGCTGCTTTGTGAACCATAACTTGATGTGAAAGGTCCTCGCTCCTAGACGTATGAGTCGTACTACCTTTCAAATGTATACAGAAGTGGCCTGGAAATCCGTTAGCTAGAGCTCCTCCTCCATGTGGCATCCCATGCATGGAAGCTGCTATTATTTGATTGTTGCAATGAATAAGAACAGCTCTTCTCTTCCAGCTCCACTTTCCATTATAAATCTCTTTCATTATCTTTGTGTCTTTCTTCGTCAAAGGTTGTACATCAGCGTGATTACTCCCTGCCCTTCTTTGGACATGGAAACTTAAACCAGTTTCAAGATCGGTAATCTTAAATTTCGAGTACCTTGGTATGAGTTCTTGTCCTTCTTCCCAGTACATTAACTTTCCAAAATGTTTACTATCCAGAGCCTGAAAATATGTACGCAATTTGCGTTCGAGCTCAGATGGAATTTGGATTTTTTCTTTTCTTTGTATATCATAGAGCTCTCCTCGGTAATCAATCATATAAGTTTTAATCATACCTTTATTTTCAAGCAGTAAGTAATGATTAGACAGAGGAAGTTCCGTTACTTTTCTTCTTGATTTTAAAATTATAATTGATTGAAATAATTCATCAGACTCGATCGTTAATTCAGATTGAAACAAAGATTGACTTGATGACTTTACGATAAAAGTCAATTGAGCTTCTGAATTGTATGCAAATATAGATGCTGTAGGTAATATACTAATGATTAGTAGTAAAATTAATATTCTCTTCATTCTATAATCCCACCTGTTAAGCGAATTGATAATAAAACGATACATAGTTAGATATTTGCAACAACTACGAAATATAAACTGAATATTTTAAGATAAAATAAAAACAGGCACTGAATAGAATTCTTTTCAGTGCCTAACATTAGTATTAATTTTTTACTATCGGTAAAAAAAGTTTAAACTCTGTCCCTTTTTCTATCTCACTATGTACAGTAATATGTCCATTATGTAGCTCAATGATTTTGTAAACAGCCATCATACCAAGCCCTGTACCTTCTCTACCCTTTGTAGTAAAGTAAGGCTCACCAATTCTTTGGAGTTGTTCTTTAGACATACCTACCCCATTATCAGAAATGACAACAGCAAATTTATTTTCATGATGCTCCGTTATAATCGTAAGAGTACCACCATCATGCATTGCCTCAATACAGTTCTTCATAATATTCAAGAAACACTGCTGAAGAAGTTGCTTGTTTCCTTTTACTAAATGAGAATCGATTTTAATTCTCAATTCGATTGAGTTTAATATCGCAAGTGAAAAAACAATGTCCTGGACTCCATCAAGTACATCTCTAATGTTCAGTATCATCATATCTTCGGGATAAGGTTTGGCAAAAGTAAGGTAATTAGTGATAATTTCCGTCGCTCTATCAATTTCTTTCAACGATAAATCAACATACATATCTTTCTTTTCTTCTGCTAAATCTGATTGCCTCAGCATTTGTAAAAATCCTTTAACAACTGTGAGTGGATTTCTTACTTCATGAGATACACTTGACGCTAGCTGACTTACTATTTCTAACTTTTCCGCTTTAATTATCTGTTGATTAATTGAATTACTTTCACTTATATACTCAAAGAAGTAAATAAACAAAAAGATACTGACTAGATGTAAAACAACGAAAGCTATTCCAAAGTACAAACTAATCGAATAATCAAATACAAGGTTAAGTAGCAATAAAACCGTAATTGCAATACACAATAGAATGCTGGCTCCTATTGAAATTTTAGTTTTCAGCGATTTATTGGTAAATTGTTTATGTAGAGCAAATACGAATAGTAATGTTAGAACTCCAATTATGATTGCAGTATAAAAGCCTGGACCTACTCCACCTAAAATATACCGGTATAATATTGATACAAGCACTAGCGTGACAGTCGCTGTTCTTCCTAGATACAGACCAGCTCCAACGATAGCAACTGCACGTAAGTCCAAAATTAGCCCCTCGCCAATATGAAATGGGAATGTCATACAGCCTATTGTCGCGACGATCGCAGAAAGTAATAACAGTATCTTTCCAGCTTTTGCTGTTTTATTATTTATTTTAGTACGAACCAGTTGAGGAACAAATAACAAAAATACAATTAAGATAAGCATATTTAATAATAATTCTGACATGTAAGTATTCATAATTTTATCCTCTACTTCTTCTGATTTGAATTAAATTAAATTAAAGTAAATATTATTTTCAGATAAAAGTTTTATTTCCAATAATTATATATTAAACCATTAATCATAACTAGATAATAACATAAAATAAAGTAGCGAATTATAATAATTATGTATTTTTACAAAAGTAAAAAAAATAACCCTTCTAAAATTTAGAAGAGTTGATGTTTATAATCCAGTTAAATGTAAGTAAGCAAACAAACCAATAATGTAAGTAGCTATACATGAAAATCCGATACTGAACAATATAAATGCCTTTTGTTTCTTATTTTTTAAGACATTATAAATTCCAAACGCCGCAAAAGTCCCAGCTGTAAAAAACAGAGCAACAGCTGTTAATACTATGATCATTTCTCTTTCCATATTGTTGGCTCCAATTCTACTAAAATAATTCCCCTCGAACTCTAATCAAGACCTAATTTTGCAAGAATTGCGTCTATAGGTATCCCGTCCTCAGTACTCACTTCACTAAAATCAAGTTCTCTTAAATCTCGAATCGGTACTTCTACTTCTGAATTCTCTATATTTACAGGACGTTCATTACTTATAATATTTTCAGAGTTCCAGTTCACTATTAGCCCGTCATGGGCTTTTTCCATATCAATTCGTTCAACTGTCGAAAGGTATGACGCTGGTTTAGGTGGGGGTTTTGATGCAACTAATTGAAAGATAACGACTCCCCATACGAGCAGGAAAGTCAATGCAGCAAGAGAAACAGTAACCCACTGTTTAATCATCAAGAGGTTCCTCCATCTAGGTATCATTTCTATAACGCTACTATTATACCATTAGCTACGAGTTTGTTCTAATCTATTTCAAAATCGACTATAAACCTCCATATTTAGTAAGAAAGAGTAAGCGCCTTATCTTAAATAAAACTCACCCGGAAATGTAACCTTCCAAGTGAGGTTTCAATCAATTTTAATAAATTCTCTTATAAGTTATTTAAATGTTTTCCAGTCTAAATTACTTTCTTCAAATAACTGTTCGAATGTTTTGTTTTTCTCTTGTTCTTTTCTTTCTGCTATCTTTCTTTGCCTTTCAACTTCTTTCTCTTGCTTCTCTTGCTGCTCTACCATTTTACTTGCATGTTTTAATTTTTCAATACTTTTTTTATCTAATCTATCCTTTAACTCCAATTGTCCTGTGTCTTGGCGTTGTGATTGTTTAGCTGTGTTTTTTCGTTTCTTCAATTGAATCTCTCCTATCTCTTATGATTATATAGTAAACTGAAATTTATTTTCCTTATAGGAATTATTATCATTTTTAAAAGTTCGTTCAATATAGGTTACGTTTCCATCCTTCCCTAATAAGTAAACCGTTGATGAACGAGTACCGTAACCATCACTCTTAATCATTATCGACGACAGCATTCTTTCAAGCTCTAATGTAATACCTGTATTTGGTAGGTATTCATCTGGTGCTCTTCGGTCATCAGCTAATACTGTAAAAAGTGAATTTATTAACGATTCCTTATTCCTGATTTTCATCGACTTTTCTAAACCCTTTTTCCCTTCCTCAACCTTAGGCCAAGGAGTATTAAGAGCTGCATTACTTAAACTATGAATTCCAGGTGTAACTTCCGTAATTCTTCCTTGTCTATTTGAAAAATAATATAATGAGTTAGGTAAGCCTACTAATAAATTAAAGCCATTATACGCATGCCCATTATCTTCCACTTGTTTTAAGTAAGATAAAGGTGAGATGTCTTCTTTTAAATAAGTTGAAACGAGTTCCCCACGAGAACGAGCCTGGTCTATTTCACGTAAATCACGGACGTTTGTTACTGCCGCAAACCTTCCTTCTTTAGTAACTCCCATCCACGTACCTGACTTCTCTATATCTCTTCCTGCTAAAAGATTGGGTGCTTCTTCCCAAAAAGTAGCTGATAAAGTAGGACGAGCGAAAAATTCATCTCGATTTGCTGCTATAATTAATGAATAGTCCTGATGAGTATCGTAAGCAAAAAGTACCAAACACATGTCTAACACTCCTACACACTTTTAATATTATTATAAACGTAAAATTAAATATTGAAAAACAATTCATTTACTTATGTAGGCTCTAAAAGTTTCTCAGAGATAATGAAGAACAAGCTTTTTGACTAAACTCTTGAAGTAGCTACTAAATCAGGATATAATTCAGACAAATTATGACAGTGTTGATTTTAATCGAAATGGGGCGACTAGTATGACAGAACCTAAAAAAATAACAGCAGAAGAACGTGCACAAAATTATATGAACCAATTTAAGCAAGAAAATAAAATGGACGACTTTCTAGAATCAGTTAGTGGACTTGGTGAAGATGTCCAAAAGGATGCTGGAGAATCTCTAGAAGCTTTAAAAAAGCCTGTTCAAGAAATGATGTCGAACAAAAACAGCTCACTTCCAACACAATTACATCAATTAAAAGAAGTAGTAGCTGATTTAGAGCCTAACTATCTGAAAGATGGTAACGTGAAAAAGTTTATCAACCGTTTATTCAGAAGAAACCCAATTCAACAATACGCCCAAAAATACAAGACAGTTGAATCACAAGTTGACCAAATTGTAGAAGGCTTGTTAAGTGGTAAAGATAGATTACAAGAAGACTCGCTCATGCTTAAAGAATTAAAGGTAGTAGCTAGACAACGAATAACTGCTCTTGAGGAGCAAATGGAAATAGGACATGCATTAAATGACATGCTAGAAAAGGAAATGACGGAGGAACAGTGGCGGGATAACCCAGCCCAAATTCAAAAGGGACAACAAAAGGTCATATCAAGAATTAAAAACATGTCCCAAGCAGTTATGGTCTTACAGCAGTCCATTGCTTCAGTTGATTTAATCATCGAAAACAATGAAAAGCTAGAAGAAGCCATTTTTAACGCAATAACTATGACTAAGAACATCATCACCGTGACTGCTTCGATTCAGTTAGCTTTAGGAAACCAGCAAAAGGTCATTCGTGCCGTGAAGAATGTCAATGAAGCAACAGAGTCGATGCTACTTTCAAATGCACAAATGCTAAAGCAAAATTCAGAAGATACGCTGAAAACTTTGGAAGAACCTGCAATTGCTGTTGATGCATTTAAAAAAGCTTATGAAGATGTTTTTTCTGCTATCCAACTCACTGAACAGTCAAACGAACGTATTATTACAAGTGGCAAGAAATTCATAGAAGAAATGGACACTTTGAATAAGGAAATGAAAACTAAACTATTGAGTTAAGGGTACTCTTTAAATGTTTATTCTACAGTGAAACTGCTATCCTTTTTCCCTACTCTACATTCAATCCAAATAAGGAGAGAACTACAAATGTTTAGGCAATTTATTGAACTACCATGGGTTGAAAAGTTTTTACCTGATAAACACAAACCTGTAGATGAACGCCTTCTCTCAGATGAAATAAGTTCAGAACTTATTTTCTCAGGAGAACAATTAATAGATTCGGTTATTAATAAATCTGATGGTCAAAACAAAAATCGTACAATTACAAAGAAGAATGACAAGCGTTTCAAAATCACTTTAAAAATTTCTAAGAAACGGATTAAAATTATTTTAATGGATACTGGCGCTTCCACCGCACCTATAAAAAAGCGTATACAAATTGAGTGCTTCCGTAAATACTTTAAATCAACAAATGGTATCGGAAAATGTAAAGAAGCATCAATTAATTATATTGATTCAAAAAAAACATTTGTGCGCAGCGTTAGAAAGTCATCTCACTTGCAGTCAATTTTCTATAAAATTGATATGCTAGACGACGCATTAATGGGACAATTGATTAACGATACATCATCGACTCAGGTGAAAACACTTAAAACCGGAAGTGAAGAAGGACAATTAATTTTAGAATTAAAACGAATAACGAATCATAAATCTACATTAGGTCTTGATCCATTACTCGAAAACAAAGTAAGCCGAATTTTAAAAGAATCAGAAAAGCTATTCCCGGACTTTTCACTACTTGATATTGAAGAACGGCATATTGTTAGGAGAATGCTTCGTGAGGATATACCAAATCTTATACACACGTACCTATCTCTATCACCGAAGAATCAACTATTACAAAAGGAACAAATTTTTATTACATTATCAAAAATGGAATTAACGATTATCTCCTATGTCGAACGAATGGAAAAAGCACAAATCCAACACCTAGAACATCTGGTCAAATTAAACAACTTGCGCTATCCAACAGAGAAATAACTGCTAATTGTAGATTGTTAGTTGCGCGGCTTTAAACATAAAGTCGCGTAATATCACTAATTGACATTAACCATTAACAATTATCCATTTTTATTTATCCCCATTCATAATTCATAACTCATAATCAATCATAATTGCATTTTGCAATCGTTTTCTCTACACTTTCTATAAAGGGGGAATACATATGAATTCTAGAAAACCAATTAAGATTGATGACCGTATTCATTTAATTGATGGGTTTGACTTAGATATGCCGTCAAGAACAGGTTCTTACGTGATTCAGGAGGACAAATTAACATTAGTAGAAACAGGTCCTAGTAACTCAATTCCTTATATTTTAAAGGGATTAAATGAATTACAACTTGACCCAAAAGATATCGAATACATTATCGTTACACATATTCACCTTGACCATTCTGGTGGCGCAGGCTTACTCTTAAAGGATTGTCCTAATGCGAAAATCGTTGTACATCCTAGAGGGGCTCGTCACCTTGTAGATCCAAGTCGTTTAGTACAAGGAGCAAGAGCTGTATATGGTGAGGATTTCGATCGTCTATTTAGCCCAGTTCTTCCAATTGCTGAAGAGAAATTACTAGTAATGGAAGATGGAGATACATTACAAATTGGTGAAAACTGTACGTTAACATTCTATGATACACCAGGTCATGCTGACCACCATTTCAGCATCCACGATCCTATAAGTAACGGTATCTTTACTGGTGATACACTCGGTGTACGCTATGAAGAACATCGAGATTTAGGAGAGAAGTTATTCCTCCCTTCTACTTCACCTAGTCAATTTAAACCTGATGCCGTTCTTTCATCACTAGAGCGTATTAAAGAGTTAAACGTTTCTAAAATTTATTTCGGTCACTTCGGTGCAGAATCTGATGTGGAAGAAGTATATAGACAAATTGAGCATTGGCTTCCAATTTTTATGGAAGTTGGTCAAAAAGCAGTAGATACTGGGCAAGATTATAAATGGACAGCTAAAGAATTAGTCACTCTTGTCCAAAAAAGTTTACATGAAAAAGGTGTCCCAGATGACCATCCTATATATGGAATTTTAAGCTTAGACATGGAAGTTTGTACAATGGGAATACATCTTTACATCGAGAAGCTAGCTAAACGAGCAGATAAGTAAGCAAAGGAGCTTGTAATAAGGACTAATCCTTATCACAAGCTCCTTCTTTTATTATTTCTTTGCAGTTAAGTGGCTTTCAATAGCATTTGTTACTTCAAACACAGTATGAGAAAGCTCATAGTTCTCAAATGCATGTTCACATTTTTCTTTGTAATTTAACTCTTCATCATAGTGACTCATATGCTCTTCAATTACTTCAGGAGTATCTCCACGTTCTTCTTGTCGTTTAATAACAGTATCTCTATCAGCATATAAGAAAATACGAATGACTTTATCTCCATATAGTTCTTTAAGTATGTCAGCACCATGATTATTTAAAACAATATAAATACAACCATGTTTTGAGAAGCTTTCTTTTACATCAGCTTCTTTGATTCCATAAAGTTGGCCATTAATTTCAACCTTCTCAATAAACTCATTATTATCGTATGCTTGTTTGAAATCTTCTCTAGAAAGATAATGATAATCTACATCTTCAGTTTCATAAGGACGTTTTTTTCGAGTTGTTGATGATACAACACCTTCCATATTAAGTGTGCTACCAACAAGCTTCGCAATCGTTTTTCTTCCGGAACCGTCTGGACCTGTAAAAACAAAAATCATTTCCTTTTCATTTAGATTATACATATACATTCCTCCCAATCATATCTATTACATCAGAATATACTGAAAATTCAACTGCGATATAACCACTGCTATTACACAGTGGTTATATTATATTATTTCTCTAAAATTTTTACAATTCCTTCTTTATTTATAACTTTTATTAATGTATTTTATAGGACAGTTACAAATTGGTCAATTTTACAAATTTTTAATATGTTTTTAATTGGCTCTGATGCATTAGAAATGATTATTTCAGATTCCTTAGAAAGGGGATGTAGCCACTTGATTAATAAGCTCACTCCAGTTGAATCGATAAATCTCACATCGGATAAATCAATTTCAATCTCCTTCGCTTTCACTTCAAAATCTTGTTCCATTATCGTAATCTCCAATTCACGAGCAGTTTCAAAATTAATATCCCCCTGTACAATTACAGCAAGCTTCGAATCCTCTTTATTTATAAATTCAATCATTCTAGTATGACTCCTCTCAAATTTAATCCCGTAAAAAAACAACTGTAGCAATTCTACCGGTACTATCATAAAAAAACTCATGGCAAATTTGGTCGATGAACAACAAGCCTCTTCCACCGATTTGATTCGCGGATGGTGCTTCACTTGGAACGTTTTCCTCCCATTTAAAGCCCTCTCCATAGTCCTCAATTACTAAAAAAATCTTGTTATTATCCCAGTTCACTTCTACATCAACTTTTTTATTCTCATTTGTACTAGAATGTACAATTACATTACAGAAGATTTCCCACATAGCTAATTTAAAATTGTAATAAAGTAAGCTAGTGTCATCTAACTTTATCTGTTCATTTACTTTTTCTAATATATTTTCAACATGACTAGAAATATTGGAGTTAGTTAATACATTACATTTATATTTAATCATTGCTTTCATCTTTCATGAATAATTTTATCAAATCATCTAAGTACGGGTGTCTATATTCGCCTTGGTGTTCTAGACGATATAATTGACTCCATAATGAGTTGTAGGTTGAACGATATTTATGTGATAATGTACGATCTTGATGACTTCTTTGTATGTGCATTAACCTCCATTTAGCGTAATTTCGTTCGACATTAAGATTTTCTATTTGTCCGATGTCTATTCGAATTAATTGCTCATTTGATTCATGAAGTAATACTTCTGTCATTTCCTCTAATGAATTAAATGTACGTTCTTCATATTTAAGACGAATAATATTCTCCACAATTACACCTACTTCCTTTCAGTGATTCAGCAAAATTAACGGAATTTACTACTTAGCTCACTATTTAAGTAACTTAATTCCTCTGCCATATTGGCAATGTTTTGAGATGCTTCTGAAATTTCTTGGAATGTTTCTTTAAATTCCTTAACAAAGCCACTAAATTTTTGAATTCTCTCATCACTTTCCTGTACACCATTTACAGAACGATCTAATACATCAATGATTCGTTGGTTCATATCACGGAATGTACTCGTTTGGTCAACAATTTTAATAAAGGCGTTCTCAAAATTTGCAGTTTTATCCTGAACCATTGTTATTTGTTCCTGGATATGATCTAGCGCCTCTTGTGTTTGATTTGCTAATTTACGTACTTCTTTAGCAACTACAGAGAATCCTCGACCTTGTTCTCCTGCTCTTGCCGCTTCAATTGTCGCATTCAAAGAAAGAACATTTGTTTGATTCGAAATATCACGTATAACTTTAACAACCTGACCAATTTTCGTTGAGCTCTCTGTCAATTCAGTTGTTAAATTTTTCGTCTCTTCAATAGTCTTCACAATTCTGTCAACTTCTGTTAGAGCAGAAGATACATCGTTTTTACCTGCCTGAACTTGTTCTATCATTACTTGCGATGTTTCCTGAATTTCATTAATTCCTGTTAGCATCGTTTGTACGTGTTTCTCTTTATCCTCTATAGAAGAAGTTGTTTGTTCAGCATTAGCCGCTAACGTCACAGAAGAATCATTTAGTCGGTGTTGTAATTCCTCAACTTCATTTAGTTTCATCATTGACGAAGTGTAGGATTCTATATATGTGTGTATCGCAATTTGCATATCGAAAGAACATAGCTTTAGAAATGAATGATAAAGCTCTTCAATTTCTTTTGTATTTGACATCTCTCGGTTTAATACGGAAAGAACACTATTTTGAATAACTGTATATGCTCCAATGTACCACTCCGGGAACAAGTTGATTCTATTATGTACATTACCAATTACCTTACGTCTGACTACATAATCAGAGCCTACTTCACCAGATACCATGTCCAAAATATATTTTTGTAACGTTAACTTCAATTTATCAATAGAAGAATTAGTATCAATGATTTGTAATAAATGTGGCATCGTACTTAAACGTCCATAAAATTCGTCTACTATTATTTCAGCATTTTTTTCAAAAACAGGACGAGCATTCGCTAATCGTTGAATATCTTCCGCTTGTAAATTCACGAATTGTAATTGAGTACGTTCATTACTATCTAATAATTCTTGAAAATGTTTTTTTACAGTGTCAGATAACGAGATTGATGAATTAAACTCTACGCTAGATGATGGTGTAGCTTTTCCTTCCTTTTCAAAAAAATTTACTGATCCTTTTTCATTTCCAAACAACGAACTGAATGGGCATTTAGTCATAGTCATTTCCCCCTATTACTTAATTAACCGATATACACAATTTTATGTCATTCTATATGTAAATCTCATATTTTTTCTGTTTTTCTAGAATATAAACTTTTCAAAGGATAGTTACATTTTCCCTTTTTACACTACTAAAAGCCTATGTATAATGATATTATATGATACATCGTAAACAATGAAAATAGATTTTATAAAAAAATACCTTAATACGTATATTGGCTAATGAAACGACCAAAGATAAACGATTGAAAAACATTAAGATATTTTAGTACTATCTGTGTAAACAATGGAAAGCATTTGAAAGGACGTACTGAAATGAAAATTATGATAGTGGACGATTCTCGTGATGACCAAATCCTAATTGAACATTACCTAAAACAAGCTGGTATTGACCAATTAGTATTCTATAGTTCTAGTTTAAAGGCATTTGAAGCATTAGAGTTATGGGATAGACAAAACAGTGAAAGTAAATTTCCTGATTTACTTTTAGTAGATATTATGATGCCGACAATGAACGGTTTAGAGTTTTGTCAAATTATTAAGCAAAAGCCTAGGCTTGCAGAGATCCCTGTCATTGTTATGACTGCTAGTGATAAAATCTCTTATTTAGAACAAGCATTTGAAGTTGGTGCAAGAGACTTTATCAAAAAGCCTCTTAAAAGAATCGAATTACTATCAAGAGTAAAACAAGCCTTTAACCTTTATAAGGAACGTATAAATCGCGAAAATGCGGAACAAAAATTATGTGATGTATTAAATGATTTACAACAAGATATCTCAATAGCTAAGCAAATCCAGAAAAACATGCTTGGCCGAGCGTTTTCAAATCAGTCTTTATCTATTGATGCTCGTTTTATTCCTTCAACAGAATTATCAGGTGATTTGTATTATTGGGTACCCATTGATAAACATAAATACGGATTAATTATTTGCGATGTTCGAGGTCACGGTATCCCTGGTGCTCTTATCAGCATGTCGATTCGCTCTCTTCTTTATGGATTATTCACAAGAGTAACCGAGCCTGTTCAAGTTATATCAGAATTAAATCGACACATGTACCGTCTCTATATTGCAGACGACCCTGATAGGTTAATATCTTATTATTTCACAGCTATTTACCTATTAATTGATACAAAAGAAAAGAAAATAGAGTATAGTAATGCAGGTCATCCACCTGGTTTACTATTCAAACCAGATTCTACTCATGAAGTACTAAATATTGGTTCACCTCCTATTGGACTTCTTTCAGATATCATCATTAATAAGGGAGAAATTCAGTATGAAGTAGGGTCTACAATCTTTTTATATAGTGATGGATTAACCGAACTGCCAGACAATCGAGAAATTGATGGCGTACAATTTTTGTGTAATATCGTCAACAAAGAAAACCTTGATGATCCGCAATTATTAGACTTAATGATCGAACATCGATTACAGGCTTCGAGTACAGAGGATGACATTTGTCTCATTTCCATTAAACTACAGTAACATAGACTTGCAGAATCACGCTATTTTTGACTATAATAATACTATCGTATAATGTCGAACAAAGTCCAAAAGTGAGGGTTTTCATGAATCGTAAACAAGCACACACACTAATTGGAAGTTACGTTCTAATTGATGAACAAACAGAAGGTCAATATATTGGTACATTACTCCAAGTTATTGCAGAGCCAAGAAAGCCTTGGAAGGGAATTGTAAAGGTCGCTTCTATTCACACATTACCTTTACAAGAGTTAAGTCCAGATGGGGAGTTCACTCTACAAGAGCCTTTATACAAAGAAAACGAAGAAATAGAAGTAACAGGATCTAAAGTAATGTTTTTCGAAGATGAAGTAGAGACTTATCAAGAATCTCTTATCACTTCACTTACAAAAGAAATTGATATTCAAAAAGACCAATTGAAAATTCTTTCATCTCTACTAACGTATTTACAAATGTTAGACCCAGAGAAAGCAGAAGAATACCAAAGGTTCTTTACTTCAGATGACGACCCAGAAATCAAGGATACTAACTATGTTTACTACTTATTAAATGAAGTAAAAAACCAGGTAATGTTATATGACGAAGACCAAGAACAATACTTGGCTCTAGAAGGCTGTCCTTTTGAGTTTGAATTATATTATGAAAAACAATGGAGAAAGTGTCATTATATATCTGGTATGGAATTTCAGCTAGAGAATGATGAAGTAATTGAGTTATCTCCTGATGTAATGCTACGTCTAGAGAAACAACAATTTGAACCATATCATCTACTAATTAATGAACTTGAAAAGCCAGCTTTAGAATCATTAGAAAAAAGCTTACAATCTTTCAAAGTATCACATGATGATGTTGTACATTGTCAGAACTCATTATTACTTCAGTTGCTTCACTCTACAGAGAGTAAGCAATTTAAGGGTGTAAACTTCATTACATTCCAAACAAAGCAGCAAACTGTTGTTGTTCAACACCACTATGAACGTACTCTTTCGGAAAATGACAATGATGATGTATATGACCGTTTTGAATTCACTACAGACAAAGGACAACGATCCATTGTCACATATACAAATGAATTTTCAACGAGAGATAAAAATTAATCAAATCAAAGTCCGAGTAGCGATAATTATTGATACTAAGCATTTAAAAAAGCAGTAACCATTGAGTTGGTTACTGCTTTTTTTCATCGTAAGAATACCATTGTAGTAATTTTTCACTATCAATACTATCAATATCCTGAACTTCAAAGGTTTTTCCAGAGATTGAGGCTAATACGGAAACTCTAAACGTAGCTAGCCTTTTCATGCGCTGAATAGGTGATTGGTCTGAATCCACCGCTTGAATCTTCTTTCTTGATACAATGACAACCGTTTGATTGAGCTTTCGACTTCGTAACCAGACAAATTGGTCAGACTTGCTGAACCCAGCATCTTTATACTGCCAATAACCTAATAAACTAAAAAGAGGTACAAGGGCAAATAAATATACACCAAATGGCAGTAACCAATAGACAACCGCCAAAACTATTACAGGAAGAAGAAGGTTTCGAGTCTGATAACGTAACCAAGCACGTTTAGGTACCTTTGTTATTTCTGTTTCAACTGGGTATTCAGGAATAATCTCTCGAAATGCCTCCTCTATCTCCTCTGCTTTCAACATAGGAAACAAAACAGTAGACATTTGTTCCTCATTCCTTCCTCCACCACCACTCTCAACATAAACAGAAACATAACCAAATGGCTGACGGAAAATACTCCTCACAATTCTGATTGCGGTAATTCTATTTGTATGTAACGTCAATTGTCTCTTCTCAAGAAATCCTCTAGATATGACAAGCTCATTGTCCTTTTTAGTGATATTAAAATCACTATATTTAAGGACAGTCGCAATAATTGAGATAATCCATGCTATGACAAAGATGATAAAGAGCAATATAAAAACAAGAAAATAGCCTCCTCCGTCAAAAACAACAAAGGTACGTTCGTAAAAGCGCTCTGAAACAAATTGCTCTACTTGTGTAAATATTGCAATGAGTGCTGATAATACAATGCCAACACCACCTGATGTAAGTGCCATATAAATCAATTTCTTTGTCGATAGTTTCCAGAATGCATCCGTTTCCTTCTCTATCGGAAGAACTGCATCGTCAAGTAATTCCTCATTCTCTTCTTGAGTCTCCGGCCTCTTTAATAACTGTTCTCTGAGCTCCTCGGCTTCTAGCCTCGTTATTGCAATTAATTGAACTTCCGGCTCTCCACCGCCACCAGCTGTCTCAATTCGTACCTTTACTAATCCAAACATTCTTTGAAGTACACCTGCTACGATATCATAGCTTTGAATCCGTTCTTTCTGTATCGAACGTTCCCTTTTAATGAAAACCCCTTTACGTATATAGAGCTTCCCGTCACTGAATTGATACCGAAACGTTATCCAATAGAAAATTCCGTAAATAAAGGCACCTACCAAGAAGATAACCATAAAAATTAATGGCTGAAAAAAACGATTTGGACTCGTACCACCAATGAATAAAGTAATGAGGATAGGAAAAATAAGTTCTTTTAACAACGATAAAAATGATACAAAAATAGCAAGTGGGTGTAACCTCTTTGAATTAATCATCCGTATCAGCTTCCGTCGCTAGTTTTGAAATTTGGTCTCTTAGATTCTCAGCAACTTCTACAGTTAATGCTGGAATTTGATGAACAGTTGCTGCTGTAGAAATCGTTACTGCGGCTAGTTTGTATTTTCTCATGAGTGGACCATGTTCAGTGTCAACATGTTGTACTCGATTCATCGGTATAAGTGTTCGTCTAACAATTAACACACCATATTGGATGTCTACTTCCTCATCAAGTACTTCATACCTCCATCTCTTCCACCTTATATGTGGTAGGACAAATACATAAAAGATAAAGAACGTAATATAAAATAGTATAATCGCCCACAGTCCCCAATTGGGAAGTGGTAAATACCGCGTTAAAAAATAATAACCGACAGGGAGAACAGCTACAAAAAGTGCTTCTATACTCGCTCTAATTTTCCAAAGTGGTAATGCCTTTCTAGAAATGACTTGACTTGGTACAGGACGCAAACATATTCACACCTTCCGTTAATCTTCATCAGTAACGTAAATCAATTCAACCCCTAATTCTTGAAGTAAAGCTAGTACCTGTTCATTTAATTCATCGTCGTATAGTAATCCAAGTGACTTCACTAGCTCTAGCTCCGTTAAATGACCTTTTTCTGCATCTTCAATCAGTTCAACAATATCATCTAATCCTCGTTTTTCTAGCTTATTCAAAATTTCTTCTTTCATGGTTACCATCTCCTTCACACTTTTTACATGCTTATATATTTATTATTTTACAACATTGAGAGTCTCTTTTAAACAGGAAGCACCCCTTATATCAACTCAGATAAGCCTTTTACTATTTCGATAAAGGGAGTTTGATCATTGTAATTTCGAACAATCTCGAATTTCTCATTAATAAGAATTGTTGTAGGTACACCCTCACATTGAAACTGATTATATACCTTTGTTCCCTCATCAACTAAGGTCGGAAACTGGTATTCTGCGCCTTCAAGAAATGTATTTGCATCTCGCTCATTACGCTCTCTTCCCGTTACATTTATTGTAAGAAACACAAGTTTGTCCTTTGCCATATTCAAATACAACCGATTTTTTTGTTGTAAATCTTGCAATGAATCAGGACACCACGATGTCCAAAACGTCAACATGATTGATTTACCCTTAAAGCTGCTTAAAGTCACATCTTCATTTGTCCTTATTTCCTTTAATGTAAAGTCTAGTGCCATGATGTCCCCCTCTTTATGATGAGGCCGATGAAAAAGTGTGATTTTCACTTTTTCATCGGCCTTTACGAATCGTCTATATTGGGCTTTTTCAGTGCACTCCTTTATGATGAAAAGGGGTTGTGCCAAAAGGTAAAATTCGACCTTTGGCACACCCCCTAAGCAATGTGCGAGCCGCTACATTTGTTGAAAGTCCGACTTTAATTTGGTTTCTTAGAGTCAGACAAGTAACGGATTGAGACATCTCTAATGAAATTTCAACATTTGAGATACCCTCTCCTATTTACAATATTTATCGAATCCTTGAAGAATATTATCAAGAATTTCTTCTCTTTCATATGATTCAATTTCTTCACGTGGAATAAAGTGTACAACTTCTTTACCTTTTAATAATGCCATAGAAGGTGAAGAAGGTGCATACCCATCAAAATAGCTTCTCATTTTTGCGGTAGCTTCCTTATCTTGTCCTGCAAAGACTGTAACCATGTTATCTGGTTTAGCATCATGATTTAATGACGCAACTGCCGCTGGGCGAGCCAGTCCGGCAGCACAACCACATACAGAGTTAATCACAACAAATGTTGTACCTTCTGCACTCTCCATAAAAGACTCAACCTCTTCTGCAGTCGTTAATTCCTTATATCCTCCTGCTGTTAGCTCTTCTCTCATCGGTTTTACAACCTGACGCATATAATCATCATAATGCATTGACATATATATTTATCCCCTTCCAAATAAACTAGCTTCTAAACGCTATCATACTATAGTTATTGAACAAAAGGCAAAAATAAGAATTGGTGTAATCATTGCTTAGATTAGCCATAAAAAGAAAACCACTTTTTTCATTTGAAATCCTAGCCCATTCTAAGATGGCAATGGCTACGCTCACTGTGCGCTATACTATGAGAAAACCACTCTTAGTATGACTTAAAAGATAACAGTGGTTCTGTCATTAATTTAATAAATAATAAAAGCAAATTCAGCATTTTTCATTTGAAACATCCTAACCCATTCTAAGGTGGCAATGGCTTTGCTCATTGCTTAAATCAATAATAAAAAGCAAAAACCGGCTATTTATTATTGATTTAAAACGGGAAGAAGTATGGGATGGCGAACATCATTACGATGAACAAAACAATTTGTAGTGGTACACCTATTTTTACAAAATCAATAAACTTATACCCTCCTGCAGTCATTACTAATGCATTTGTTGGTGAAGCGACAGGAGTAGCAAATGCCATACTTGCCGCTACTGATACTGCTAATAATAGTGGATAAGGACTGACACCCATTCCTATAGCAGCCGTAATTGCAATCGGTGCAAATAAGACTGCGGTAGCTGTATTACTAATAAACTGACTAAAAAACATAGTCGAAAAATAAAAGCCTGCCATAACAGCTATTGGACCATATCCTCCTAATGAATTAACAAGAGTATCAGCTATTAGCTTTACACCACCAGTTTGTTCAAGTGCTGTTGCCATAGGAAGCATTGCCCCTATCAAGATTACACTTTCCCAATTGATCCTACCATAGGCATCATCCATATTGCGCAAACATCCCGTAATCACCATTAATACTGCTGCAATAATGACGGCTGTTACAGCTGCAACAATTTCAAAGGTCATCAGGGTAAGCATAAACAACATAATCGCACCTGCAATTGGTGCCTTTCCACTAGCTGCTGCCATACTAGCATGCTCGTGTGGTTGACCAACTACTACTACATCACGGGTTTCCTTAGCAAGTAATTCAATATCCGTCCATGCCCCTTGAACTAATAGTGCATCTCCGAAACGGAGCTTTTTTTCTGACATATCTTTGAGTAGATAATCCCCTTTACGATTAATACCAACAATATTTAAGTTGTATTTTTCACGAAATCCTAATGAAGAAACTGATTCATTAATTAATGAGGAATGTGGAGTAAGCAAAACTTCTGCTATGCCTAATTCTCTTGATATTAATTTTGTAGCATCTGTTGATTTATCAGTAACAATTTTTAACCCTAAGTCAATACACAGTTTATCAACTAAAGCATGCGCCCCTTGTATGTAAAGATAATCATGTTCTTGTAAAATACTTGTCGGCCCAGCCATTTCAAGATACCTCATTGGCAAAAGCTTAGAACCATCCTTCGATTTCCTCTCAATCTTAAGCACAGCAAGATTATATAGAGAAGGTAACCTTAAATCCGATAGCATTTTACCGACTACAGGTGAACCTTGTAAAACTTTGACTGTATACAGTTTATCTGTAATTTTATAATCATTCACTAGTTCCTTTGGAGAGGTTTCCTCATCTTGCTTTTGTTTCTTTTTCATATCTTGCTTAGGCAATAAAACTCTTCCAAATGTCATTAGAAAGATAATTCCTGTAACTAAAGCAACAATACCAATTGGTGTAAAATCAAAAAATGACAAACGCTCATAGCCAAAATCATGAAGTGTTTGACTGACAATTAAGTTCGGAGGTGTTCCAATTAACGTAAGTACACCACCTAAACTACTTGCAAATGCTAATGGTATTAAAAATTTAGCAGGGCTTGTATTCATTTTTAACGCTAAACTAACGACAACTGGTAATAGTACAGCAACTGTACCTGTGTTACTCATAAAAGCACTTAATATCCCTACAATAACCATAAGCATAAATAAAAGCTTTACTTCACTATCTCCAGAAGCCTTCATTAATACATTCCCAGCCATTTCTGCCAAACCTGAGCGGAAAATTCCTCCACCAACAATAAACAAACCTGCAATCATGATAACAACAGAATTTGAAAATCCAGCTAACGCATCTCCAATTGAAATAATCCCTGTCAATACTAGAGCTAATAAAGATAATAAAGCAACCAAGTCAGAACGAATTCTACCAACCATAAATAATGCTGTCGTTACTAACAAGATAATAAATGTAAGAAGTAATTCAGTTTCCAAATAAGTCCACCTCAAAATAAATATATAGTGGGAAAAAGGTTATCCCAAAAGATAGATTACCTTATGGGACAACCTTTATGCTCTAAATAGAAATTTCTCACTATTTTTTACTTTATACGTATGATTTTGTCTTTAACGTTTGATTCGCTGCTGCAAGTGCAGCTCCTGGCTGAAACTTAAATCCTTGTTCTTGTAGTACATCTTCAAGTGCAGCTAGCGCAAGACTTACTCGATTTTGTTGTGCATTATACCCCATCAAGCCGATTCTCCACACTTTTCCTTTCAATTCTCCTAAGCCGCCACCAATTTCAAGACCATATTTTTCAAGTAATCGTTTACGAACTGCCACATCATCTACTCCATCTGGAATACAAACAGATGTTAATTGGTGTAAGCGATACTCCTTATCTACTAATAGAGACAGGCCCATTGCCTCTAACCCATTATGAAGAGCTTCTCCATAAAGCTTATGACGATTAAAGACATTTTCAACTCCTTCGTCAACAATCATTCTTAACGATTCACGTATTGAGTAGACCATCGTAATTGGAGCTGTATGGTGATACGAACGCTCATCCCCCCAATACCCTTGAATCATTGATAAATCTAAGTACCAACTTTGAACTTTTGTTTTACGATTCATAATTACATCAACAGCACGACTACTCATTGTTACAGGAGCAAGTCCTGGAGGTGCACTTAAACATTTTTGAGTTCCACTATAAGCCGCATCCACCTTATTAGCATCAATATCAGTTGGACAACCACCTAAAGATGTAACCATATCACAAACAAATAAAGCATCATAATTATGTACAATTTTGCTAATTTCCGCTAATGGCTGACGAACACCTGTAGATGTTTCTGCATGAACAACAGCAACAAGCTTAGTATCAGTGTTTTCTTTTAAAGCTTCTTCAATTGCACTAGCAGGAATAATTTCTCCCCAAGGAGCTCTTACTTCAATAACTGTTGCCCCACAACGACCAGCTACGTCCGCCATTCTCATACCAAATAATCCATTAACCCCGACAATAACCTTGTCACCTGGCTCTACTAAATTAACAAATAACGTTTCCATACCCGCACTACCTGTTCCACTCATTGGAATAGTTAATTGGTTATCCGTTTGGTACACTTCACGTAATAACCCCATTGTTTCATTCATCAGCTCTAAAAAAGCAGGATCTAAATGACCTAATAACGGTGTAGACATCGCCTTTAATACTCGTGGGTGAACATCGCTCGGACCTGGACCCATTAATACTCTTTCTGGTGGTGTTAACTCTTTTACCATGTAATTCACTCTCCCTAAAATATTTTCTACATAAAAATTTCCATAACTACTGTTAGAATTCCACAAAAACAGAAAAAATCCTGTTTTTCTACAATTACATTTTCTTTAATTTTGTTTATAGAATATTGAATTTTGCTAACTATATCTATTCTATTTATTTAGCACAAACAATTGCCCAATAAACCAAAATAAAGACGTTAATGATATTATCCTCATCAACGACTTTATAGTTTAATTCAATTTTATTGTAGAACTGTTAATAAGAGTGTTATCGTAAGAACACTTATCGCAGTAGTTACGAGTGTGATACTAGAAACTAATTTAGGCTCGGAATTAAATTGGACTGCATACATCGTCGTGGTCGCTGCAGCCGGCATAGCAGCTGAGACAATTAATACATTTACTAATACTGGGTCCAATTCAAACGGTGATAAAAGTATAATAATAAATGCTAATATAGGAGAAATCACTAGCCTTGTTACCGTACCATACGTAATCTTACCCCAATCAAAACCACTCCATTTAATCTCTGCTAGCTGCATCCCTAAGATCAACATAACCGTAGGAATTGTAGCAGCTGCAACTAAATCAATTGCACTCATAAAGTTCGCTGGTACAGAGACTGAAGTGAGGTTCATAAATAAAGCAACAATTACGGCATAAGTAGCAGGCATTTTCAAAACAGATTTGAAGGCATAGGATACAGAAGCTTGCCCTCTTGCCGCATAATAAATTCCGTAAAAATTCATAATAATTGCCTGTAAAACCATGAAAGAAATCGAATACGCAAATCCTAATTCTCCATAGGCAAATAATATAATTGGTGCCCCGTAATTTCCTGAATTCATAAATGCCGTACTTAAGATTAATCCACTTTCAGTTGACTGGTCATATTTCTTTATTTTTACATACAATTTGTTAATAAATATAATTCCATAAAGAAGGACCATTGAAAAGATAACCATATACAAATAGTTAAAATCTAAGACTGCATCATAAAACA
The DNA here is from genome assembly GCF_002335805.1 of Bacillus sp. FJAT-45350. Lineage (NCBI taxonomy): Bacteria > Bacillati > Bacillota > Bacilli > Caryophanales > Bacillaceae > Bacillus > Bacillus sp. FJAT-45350. The sequence goes on from NZ_NISU01000001.1 coordinate 1,884,199, forward strand.
CATTAAAAATTAAACAGGGGGTCATTATATATATCGCTACTGTTGATATTGACTTAATGTCCATTCTCTTCCACTTTTGGACAACATACCCGACGACAAATATTAAAATTACTGGTAAAACTACATCTATAAATATACCCATAAACGTCATCCTTCTATTTTGTTGTGTATTTTTCTATACTCAATACGACTTCATTTATTGAATGACGTATTAAACTATTTTAGTAATTTAATAATATCTTTAAATATTTTTCCTTCCGCTACTTTCATCAATTCGAATAAGCACATTTCCGTACTAGTTATCTTCGCTCCACCATCTTGCATTCTTTGTAAGCCAATTTGCTTATTTTCATAGACTCTAGAAGAAACCGCGTCACTTACTACCTCAACAGCAAAATTATTCTCTAACAAGCCCATAACCGTTTGATATACACAGACATGAGCTTCCATTCCGACAATAAGCAACTGTTTTCTATTTAAAGCTTGAACCGAATCGATAAATTGTTGATTTAGACATGCTCCAAAGCTTATTTTTTCAATCGGTTCTTCTTCTAATAAACTAGCTACCTCAGGTATTGTTTTTCCTAACCCTTTCGGATACTGCTCTAATACGATTATAGGTAAGTTCATAGCTCTTGCACCTTGAATCATAATCTGTACGTTTTTAATAAATTTTTCTTTGTCATGCATCATATGCGCTAATTTACCTTGAACGTCAATAACAACTAAAGCAGTATTCACCTTAATTAACATGAAACAACCCCCAGACCATTAATAGTTTATCATAAATACATGTTAAAACTCTATAAAGTGAGACATACATATATTGGGATAATATCCTTTTCAAAAATAATTTATAAACACATGGCAAATGCCTATACAACTATTCCCTCATTACATAGTGTATGTGTGTAAGGTAAGTAAGATTAACTAAACAACTTAAGGAGTGTTACTTAATGACACACCAATACCGCAGTGGCTTTGCGTTATTAGTTGTATTGTTTATTTTACTAATCGTTATTGGTACGGCTTATGTATAAAATTAAATGCGATTAGGAATAAAAATTTATATAGCCAACTGCATAATTAAGTAGTTAAAAAGCAAAGGCATTGCCTTTGCTTTTCTTGTTTACCTTTTTAATACCATTTGGTTTTGAATCTCTCGAATTTGCTGCCTATACCGCTCTAAGTCAGCCTTTTGTTCAGGAGTTGCACTTCGATAAATATTATCTAATTCCTCATCAATTTCATTAAGACTTTGCTGAGCTTGGGAGTACTGAACTGGGTCTCCTTGTTGCACACGATGCGATTCCATTAATTGCTCTTCAGCAAACTCCATTGTTTCAGTTGCTTTTTGCATATATTCAATAATTTGTTTATGAGTAGCCATACCATTACCTCCTTGTTGCACCGGAATGGTATTAATGTTTGTTTATCTTCTGCTCTTTATTCTTCATATTCAAATGGAAAACAAAAAAATCTTCTGCAATAAACGTATTTTCAAAAAAGGATTTTGCTTCCTTTTCCATTTCCAATTCTTTATTTTGATAACGAGAACTAATATGAGTCAAAATAAGAGTAGATACGTTTGCTTTCTTTGCTATTTCAGCAGCTTCCTTCGTTGTGGCATGTCCAAATTGACAAGCTAAAGATGCTTCGTCAACACAAAAGGTAGCTTCATGTATGAGCACATCTGCATTATTTGCTAATCTCATCGTTGCATCACATTTTCTTGTATCACCAGCTATTGCAACGACTCTCCCTGGAATGGACGGACCAATAAAGTCAGCTCCGTTAATAATACGTCCATCTTCGAGTGTAATAACTTCACGATTTTTTAATTGTTTATATAAAGGACCAGGCTGAACACGAGCTTTCTTTAATTTTTCAACATTTAATTCTCCTTGTTTATCTGCTTCAATGATTCGATAGCCAAGGCAAGGCATTACATGGTCTAACGAGTAAACTGTTACTGTAAGCTCACCATCCGAAAAGATCTCACCTTCATGGTTATCATCAATTTCAATAATTGATAACTCATACATAAGGTGAGTATTAGATATTCGTATTGTTGTCTCAATAAATTCCTTAATCCCCTTAGGGCCGAAAATGGTTAGTGGCGTTGTTCCACCTTGAAAAGATCGACTTCCTAACAAACCTGGTAAACCGAAAATATGATCACCATGTAGGTGAGTAATAAATATTTTATCTAACTTACTCAATTTTATTGGAGAAGATAATATTTGCTGTTGTGTTGCCTCTCCGCAATCAAACATCCAAATTCGGCCATTTTGTTGTAAAAAACGAATAACCGTTGAACTGACATTCCTTTTTGTTGATGGCACACCAGCACCAGTACCTAAAAAATGAATCTCCACACTTTTTCCTCCAAAAACAAATTTTGAACAATCCTGTTTAGTATATCACTTCGTATATTACAATCAAAAGTCAACTGGTTTCAAACAGTTCTAGATTACTTGGAAGTTCATAGTGTGACTAAAGAATGTTGAATAAGTTCCCTATCATTCATAACAACTAAGATTAACAAGGAGGAGAAATGAATATTGGGTGTTTTAAAAGATTCCGCCACAAAACTACTTGTATCTTCTGTAGTTCTCTCTGGTATTACTTCTACACCGGAAGCATTAACCAATAATCCCGAACCTGGATACGTTACTGAGATCGATGGTTTCTTTGGTTCAGGAACTAGAAAAGCTGTTATCTTGTACCAGCAAGCTCACAACCTCAAAGTTGATGGTATTGCTGGAGCGGAAACGATTGGGCAAATACTTAGTGATCAAGAAAAGGAAAGCTTCTCATCAGAACAAAAAACTACATCATATGAAACGACTACAACAGAGAACACTTCATATGATAATGAACGAGAATCAGATCAATCAATTTCTCGAAATGTGATTGATACAGCGAAAAACTTAAAAGGAAGTCCATATAGATGGGGGGGCACCTCGCCTAGCGGATTCGATTGTAGTGGCTTTCTTCAATATGTCTTTAAAGAACACGGGAAAAGTGTTCCAAGAAAGGTTAGTGATATTTGGAAAACCGCTGGCTCTGTTTCTTCGCTCAAGAAGGGTGATTTAGTATTTTTTTCAACTTATAAGTTAGGACCATCTCATGTTGGAATATACTTAGGAAATCAGACATTCATTCATTCTGGGTCTTCCACAGGTGTGACAATAAGCAATATGGATTCAAGCTACTGGGGACCTCGTTTTATCGGAGCAAAACGATTATAAGAGGTAACAACATACTTAACAAAAAGAAGTCACAAAGGGAGACCTTCTCCTTCTGTGACTTCTTTTTCATCTATTTTGACAATGTCATTTCTTTTTCTCTTTCTCGGCTTTCAACATGTTCAGTTGTTGTTTTCATAGGGTTCTTTTTGTAACGACCTATAATGTAACTTGGAATCATAATCGCTAAAATAGATAATAACCCATTTTGCCAACCAACCATCTGTATCGCAGTTAAAATAATTATAAAGTCAATCACAAAAATCGTGACCCCGCGATTAATTTTTAACTTCTGATCTAGATAAAGGGCCAATATATGAATTCCTCCAATAGAAGAGCCATTGTTCAGTACAAAGGTAACACCAATCCCAATTAACAAACCAGCAATAATTGTCGCCATTAAAATAGGAAGTGCTGTACTTTGAATAACTAGTAACAGTTCTCCAATGATTGAAATAGCTGTAATCGCTAGCAAACTATAAAACGTAAACCATTTTCCTAGACTTTTAAATGAAATAATAAAGAAAGGTAGGTTCACAATGAAAAACCAAATACTCCAAGATATCTCGGTAGAGTTCGTTAATGCAGTTGCTATACCCGCTGTACCACCAAAAGTTAAATCATAAATATAAAGAATATGTAGCCCTAATGCAGTTAGTAATAAACCAACCATAATTAAAAAGACTCGCTTCGCAACATCCAACAACGTATTCCACCTCCGTCCAAAACATTATTCCACACTTAACAATAATGGAAAAAAAGGAAATCGTCAATGCATATAGCTGTATTTTTATTCATTTGAAAATTCTGAAAAAACGGCTTATATTTATTCATTTCCTTTAAAGTTCAAAAGTGTATATACAATTTTTTATACAAATCTAGATACTACAACTTTTTCATAATAAAACATCTTATCACTTGATAACATAAAACTCAGGAAAAAACTTCTGAGATTTCATTCTTTATGTGATTTTTATCACTGAACACCCATAACGAAAAGGATAAGATACAAATAGAGAAATAATTAAATTAACTTATCCGGAGGGGATATTATGTTCTGTCACCAATGTGAGCAAACACCAACAGGGGGCTGTCAAATTGTTGGAGTTTGTGGAAAGAATGAAGATATTGCAAGTTTACAAGATACGATTGTTTTTGCCTTAAAAGGAATTGCTGCATATGCAACTCACGCAAAACAACTTGGATATACAGACCCAGATGTAGATGCTATTACACATGAAGCATTATATCTAACACTTACAAATTCAAACTTTAATATGCAAGAACATATTGATATGGCACTAAAAGTAGGTTCTTCTGCTGTTAAAGTAATGGAACTATTAGACAAAGCTCATACTTCAAAACTAGGTATTCCTGAACCTGTAACTGTTACACAAAACAAGGTTGAAGGAAAAGCAATCATTGTTACTGGACATAATTTATTCGCCCTTGAAGAGTTACTAAAGCAAACAGAAGGCAAAGGAATTAATATCTATACTCACTCAGAAATGCTTCCAGCTCATGGTTACCCTGCGCTGAAGAAATACTCACATCTAAAAGGAAACATCGGTAAAGCATGGTTTGACCAACGTCGTTTATTTGAAAAATTCCAAGGGGCTATTCTTGCGACAACAAACTGTGTAATGCCAATAAAAGGAAGTTACGCAGACCGCTTCTTCTCTTATGAAGTAGCCGGCTTAGAAGGTGTACAAAAAATTCAAGGGGAAGACTTCAGTCCTTTAATTGATAAAGCACTTTCTTTACCAGATGCTGATATGGAAAGCGACCAAATCTTAACGACTGGCTTCCATCATGAAACAGTCATTGGTATCGCCCCAGAAATCATTAGTGCAGTAAAAGAAGGAAAAATCAAAAGATTCTTCGTTATTGCAGGTTGTGATGCACCTGGTCCAGGAGGAGAATATTACCGTGACTTAGCAACATCATTACCAAACGATACAGTAATCATGACAACATCATGTGGTAAATTCAGATTTAATGACCATGACTTTGGAACAGTTGCTGATACAGGCATCCCACGCTATATTGATCTCGGTCAGTGTAACAACTCTGTTTCTACTGTAAAAATTGCTTTAGCATTAGCTGACGCATTTGGCTGTGAGGTTAATGAATTACCTGTTAGTATCGTTTTATCTTGGTTTGAGCAAAAGGCAGTTGCCATCCTTCTTGGATTGTTCAGCTTAGGAATTAAAGATGTTCGAATCGGACCTAAACCTCCCGAGTGGATTACTCCAGGCGTATTAGGAGTATTACAAGATGCCTTTAACCTTCAATTAATTAGCACTGTTGAAGAAGATATGAATGACATGCTTTCTCTAAACTAATTTGATATCCATTATCCATCAGTGTGAACCCCCCCTCCACTGATGGATAACTTTATAAAGCACTTCTGCTACTAAGAGGGAAGTGCTTTACTTTTTTGTGTCTTCAAAGAACTACTAGTACCACTTCAAATATTTTAGTTCGTTATTTTCAATACCAATACATACTGTCCGGGTTTTTCAATGCTTGTCCAAGCAACCCTTCCCCAACATAAAAACAACTTCCTATTATAGGAAGTAGAGAGTATTTCACTATACTAGCACCTATCATTAACCCTCGTTATAGGATACTAGTATATTTAATAGTAAATAATACAAAAAGAGCGTATGTAGTATTTTTATCTACTACATACACTCAATATTACTACCATTGTTTTGTTGTTTGTAATAAATCATCAGAAACCGATGCAATTTTTTGGGATGCTTGAGCAATTTCATTAATGATTTCAGTAAATGCCTCAAGATCACTTTGAATTTCAGCATTTTTGTTTCTAGTATCTTTCATTTGGGATAAGATTTCTACAAATGATTCTTCAGTAACCTTCATATTTTGGTTACTTTGCTCAACGTAATTATCTACTTTTGTAATGCTTTCATTGTTTTTCGCAATTTGAAGGTTCGTTTTTTCAATAAGGCGTTTTACACCTTCAACTGATTCATTCGTTTGTTCAGAAAGCTTACGTACTTCTTCTGCTACAACAGCAAAGCCTTTCCCGTGTTCACCAGCTCTAGCTGCTTCAATCGCTGCATTTAATGCAAGTAAGTTCGTTTCATTTGCTATGGATTGTACAATCGTCACGATATCTTTAATTTGATTAGCTGTCTGCTCAAACTCTTTTATGTTTTTTGTCATTTCTTTCGTTGTAATTTGAATATCTTTAATATTTTTGCTTAACCACTCGATTTGTTGGTTTCCTGTTTGTGCACGTTCTTCCGTTTGCCCAGCCAATTCTGTACCTTGACGTGACTTATTTGCTACCTCTTCTGTTTGTGCAGTTACTTCTTCAATCGATGCATTCGTCTCTTCTGCAAGTGCTGCTAAACTAGTTGACGTGTCATCCATTAATAGTTTTACTTCATTCTTTGTTTGCTCTTCTGCTTCGCGTAGCTGTATAATTTCTGCGTCATATGCTTCTAGCACGAGTTGTTGCTCAAAACTAATTAGCTTTGTTACAGCCTTAAAAGCAATCAATATATCTTCTGGTGCTTGCAAGTGGTTTTCAATTATTTTTACAAAGCCATTAAGTAAGTCTTGATATGCACAAATATACCATTTTTGCTCTAAACCTATTCGAACATGAGCCTTCGCAATTCTAATTCTTGTTTCTATAAATTTCTCGTCGATTACCCCTTCAAACATTTCAACTAAATGAGTACGTAGTGTACCTTGAAGTCGTTCTACTGTCGAATTATCTTTAATAATCTTCACTAACACTGGTGATAAGGCGAGTCGCTCATAAAATCTATCAACAAGTGATAATACATTCTCTTCTATAACCGGCTTTAATTCCTTTACAATCGCTAAATCTTCAATAGTTAATGTACTCATCTGAATTTGCTTATCTAAGTCAGAATTTGGTGTAACTTTTAACTTTACAGAATTTTTGTGAGCTTGACTTCTTTCTATTAAACTTTCACGATGGACACTATGTCCATTTACTTTACTTCTAAAAAAACCCAATTTACCCAAGGTGAAATCCCCTCTCATATTCAAAACCGTTTATAGTTCTAAAAATTCATTCTCTTTTATATTTATAATAATTATATCTGATCCTGTCGAATTTTAATAGTGCTCAACCTATGATTTGTTAGGAATAAATAACGTTATCAGATTATAACGATAACCAACAAAAAGACACCAATACAGAAAGTTTTTTCACAAAACCTAGTATCAGTGTCTTTCAACGTTATCTTATAAAATTACAAACTTTAGTAAATTAATTTATAGAATTAAGTCATCAATAACTTCAACTAATTTTACAATTTCCGGCTTACTGACTTGAGCATCAGCTCCTACAACATTTCCTTTATGCTGTAAATCATCAGTAATTAATGATGAGAAAATAATAACAGGTAGTGCACCGAGTCTACTATTCTCTTTAATACGCTTTGTTAGATGATGTCCATCCATCTTAGGCATTTCTAAATCAGTAATAACAATTTCTACATGGTCTTTTAGATTAATACTATCGTTTGATGCAAGTGATTCTAAATAGTCCCATGCTGCTCTTCCATCATCAAAGAACCGAACATCTTTATATCCAGCTTCAGATAAGGTATCTTCTAATAGTTTTCTTAGGATTGCTGAATCTTCAGCTGCCACGATTTTCTTATTACTTCTGTCTCTTTTCCCAAGAGTTTTAAGTTGTCCTACATTAATCCCTGATTCAGGGCTAATATCCACAACTATTTTCTCATAGTCTACTAGCAGAATCATTTGATCATCCATTTTAACAACACCAATTGTTGAACCTTGTAATCCTTGTGATAAATCAGTTGGCTTTTCAATTTGTTCCCATGAAATTCTATGAATACGTGAGACAGAATGCACATGGAAGGCAACCTTCATTTGATTTAATTCAGCTACAATCAGCTTATCCTGTTCAGGATTTTCACTAGGTGGAAACCCTAGTGACTTGGCTAAATCAACTACTGGTAACACTTCATCACGTAATCGAAGAATCCCCTCAATATTCGGATGACTATTTGGCATTTTCGTAATTGGTAATGGATTAATAATTTCTCTAACCTTTATAACATTTATTCCAAAAATACCCGTTCCTACAGTAAATACAATAACCTCTAGCTCATTTGTACCACTTTCTAATAAAATACCTTTACTAATATCTCCAGTCATTAAGAGTCCCCCTTAAAGAAACACATCTAAACATAGTTTTAGAATACCATTTTTTTGCTTTTTCGACTATAGTTTTAAAAAATTGAATCGCAAAAAGGTTAACTAACAGGTCGTATTCCTCCATGTGAGTTAACCTTGTTTACTATCTAGTTATAAGCTGTTTCTTAGATTAATAAATTAAATAGATTTTCATTCTTATTAATTTCGTTATAATCAAAACCTTTTTTATCTAGTCGTTCAATTAATTGATGATAATGCTCATCACACTTTAACTCAATTCCAACTAGAGCTGGTCCATTTGATTTATTATTTTTCTTAGTATATTCGAAACGTGTAATATCGTCTTCAGGACCTAACACATCTTGGATAAACTCACGAAGCGCCCCAGCTCTTTGAGGAAACTGAATGATAAAGTAATGTTGAAGCCCCTCATAAATAAGAGAACGTTCTCTCATTTCCTGCATCCGACCAATATCATTGTTTCCACCACTTACGATGCAAACAACTGTCTTTCCTTTTATGTCGTCTTTATAAAAATCTAAAGCAGATATTGGCATCGCACCAGCTGGCTCTGCGACAATCGCATTCTGATTATATAGCTCCAAAATTGTTGTACAAATTTTCCCTTCAGGCACTAAGATGATATCATCTACTACGCTCTGACTAATTTCAAAAGGTAATTCTCCAACTTTTTTTACTGAAGCCCCGTCAACGAACTTATCTATTTTATCAAGAGTAACAACCTTGCCCTTTGCCATGGATTCTTTCATAGCAGGTGCTCCTTTTGGTTCTGCACCGATAATTTTTGTAGATGGACTAATACTCTTAATATACGTGCCAACACCAGAAATCAGTCCACCACCACCAATAGAACAAAATAGGTAGTCGATTGGTTCTTCGATATCATTCATGATCTCCATTCCAACCGTTCCTTGACCTGCTACGATTTTTTCTTGGTCAAAAGGATGAATAAAAGCCATGCTGTGTTCATTACAATAATTCATTGCTTCATTAAATGAATCGTCAAATGTATCTCCTGTTAAAATAACATCTACAAACTCTTTACCAAACAACTTTACCTGATCTACCTTTTGACGAGGTGTCGTTGTTGGCATAAATATTTTCCCTTTAATTTGTAATGTTTGACATGAATAGGCAACTCCCTGTGCATGATTGCCAGCACTCGCACAAACAACGCCATTTTCCAACTCGTCTTTCGAAAGACTACTAATTTGATGATATGCCCCTCTTATTTTAAAGGAACGAACAACTTGAAGGTCTTCCCGTTTTAAGTACACATTGCACTGATAACGTTCGGAAAGCACTTGGTTTTTTTGTAAAGGTGTATGTACAACCACATCTTTTAATGTTTGATTTGCAATGATGATGTCTTCGATATGTATTTTAGCCATTATCTTAATCCTTTCACTCTTGTCCCTTATAGGACTACTGATATTATTGAAATATCTGATTTTTTGATCACTTTCATATCTTATCATAACGAATACTTAGATAAAAGGTATTATTCTTCCCCTACAAAATTCTATATTGTTCACAAAAAGGTTTAAAACTACTCCTATTAGAGACTCTATTACTGTTGCGAAAAATGAATTTGAAAACTATAATGAAAATGTTGGTACTCATGATTGTTATCATGTATTACTATTTAAAGTGAATTAACAAGAGCAAGGGGGTTTGACCATGTTCAAAAAGCTATCATTTTTAACACTAGTTTTAGCAATGCTAGCACCACTTTCAGCATTTGCAGCAGGTGGCGGTGGTGAAGAAGCTGCACACGCTGAGCCTTCAGGAATGTTGTATACAATTTTAGTTGTATTTTCAGTAGTAACTCTTATTGGCATGATTTTTCTTAACGTTAAAGATCATGGATAAGTTGGTAGTAGCTTCTACTACATAAAAAATACTGAGCCACGTCGGCTCAGTATTTTTTGTTTATCTCGTTCTTTGAATTTTACATAAGCATATTTACACTCATACCCGCCATATCCATACCCATGCGTTGGACAGCAAAATAGGTTTGTTGCATTAGTTGTGTTTTTTGTAAATCCATTACTGAACGAGCAATATCTGCATCCCTCATTCGAGATTCTGCAGCTTGCTGATTATCACTAGCAACCTGACTTACTCTTGTAGCAAGTGAAAGAGTTCTTCATTATAAACTTTTTCTTGTTGTTGACTGCACATTATTCCCTCTCCCTTCCTTTAGATAAATGGAAAAACTTCAATTAATAATCTGAAAATTCATCAATGGTAAAAACCATGTTATTATTATTCACGCACATGTTATTTCGACAAATACTTCGAAAAAACCTTTGTGGTTTATTTTTCATATGTAGATTTTTTATGACAGGAGTTCACTTTATGACGTGGGACATTTTAAACATCATCGGAACAATTGCTTTTGCCCTCAGTGGCGTCATAGTTGCAATGGAGGAAGATTATGATTTAATGGGTGTATACATTTTAGGGTTGGTTACCGCTTTTGGAGGGGGAGCAATTCGAAATTTATTAATAGGAGTACCCGTCTCAGCATTGTGGGATCAAGGAAATCTGTTTGTGATAGCGGTTATAGTTATGACAATTGCATTTATACTACCATCATTATGGGTACATCATTGGTTAAAATGGGGACTTTTCTTTGATGCACTTGGCCTAGCAGCCTTTGCTATTCAAGGTGCTTTGTATGCAACTGACATGAATCATCCTCTTAGTGCCATTATTGTAGCTGCTGCTTTAACAGGTACAGGTGGTGGAATGATTCGAGATGTACTAGCAGGAAGGAAACCGCTCTTTCTTCAAAAAGAAATTTATATTGCATGGGCGATGCTAGCAGGTCTTGTCATTGGGCTCGGCTTTGTAACTTCAGCACTCGGAATCACCATTCTTTTTGTTAGTATTGTTGCTTTACGAATGCTTTCCGTTTTCCTCAATTGGCGCTTACCACATCGTAAGTTGAAATATAATACTGATACAACTAATAGTTTTGATTAGACCAAACAGTAAAAATACAAAAAGAAGCCGGGACAAAAGGTACCTTTTGTCCTTTTGTCCCAGCCTCTAAAATATCTATTTATTAGGAGCCTGGAACATTCCTCACTTTACTTGAGGGATGTTTTCTATGTTTTCAGGATATGTAATCCAGTCGCTCCAACTACCTAGATATAATTTTACATTAGAAAAACCTGACTCCATCAAAGCAACAATGTTTGGACATGCAGTTACACCTGAACCACAATAAACGATAATTTCCCTATCATCTGTAAGTTCAGTAAACCTCTCCTTTAATTCACTATTTGATTTCCAATAGCCATTTTCCTGAAGATTATCTTTCCAATAACAATGTGCCGCTCCAGGAATATGACCTGCTACCTTGTCTACAGTCTCTTCTATTCCCTTATAGCGCTTTTCCTCTCTTGAATCCAAGAGCTGAATTCCTTCATTCCCGATGATTTTTTCCTTAATCTCATTAGCAACTGTAAGCATTTGTTCCTGGACATTAACATTGAATCTCCTTTTGTCCACATGAGGTATCTCGTTTGTGACCGGAAGACCTTTATTCTTCCAATGCTGTAAGCCCCCATTTAATATATATACCTTTTCATGACCTAAGTAGCGTAATAACCACCAAAATCTAGAGGCAAATGCTCCTGCTTGATTATCATAGGCAACAACTGTTACTGATTCATCAATACCAGCTGCTGATAGCTTTTCACTCAAGTCTCCTAAATCAGGTAATGGGTGCCTTCCCCCATGCTTTCTCACCTTACCAGATAAGTCGGTTTCTAAATCAAAATAAAAGGCATTAGGCAAATGCTCCTTCATATAGTGCTCGAATCCCGCAAGAGGACTTCCTAATTTAAAATTACAATCAATGACCCTAACATCCTCTTGATTCAAATGCTCGTCTAACCAATCCATCTCTACTAATATTCCCATATAATCACCCCAGTTTAGTTGCTAATAAAATTAAAATGACACCCGTACTTATTTATATATATCTGTGCAAAGTAGGGAAAAATCACGTTCGAAGGTTCCATTGGAATAACTTCGAATAGTTAGAATTTTCTTCATTTTATCATTTCAAATCAAATTCTGCTAGGTGTGATTTAATAAGTTGCTATTATCTCGGGCTTATTAATGAAAAAATATGCAAAAGAGAACGTTTTTTTACCTTTTTATCAATCATCGGCATTGTTTCTTCAATATCCAGTTGGCTACTTTCTAAAGAATTTTCAATAGAAGTTACTCTTTCATCAATACTCTTAAGCATGTTCATCATTTGCTCAATCTCATCACGATGACGTAATATTTGATAGCCTACTACTTCGTCAGCTTTCAACTCTAACCTTTCCTCTAAACGCTCTATCTTTTCCATCATATTCTTAATTTGCTTTTCATATTGGAAGGTCGATACTCTTTCTTCTCTCTTTACTTCAATTGCTTCATTAGTAGATGAATTCCCAAGCTGTACTTCTCTCATTCTTTTGCCTTCGTTTAGTTGAGTCTTAATATCTCTTAGGATTTCTACCTGTTCCTTACTGAAAGTATAATGCCCGCTTTCATTTAATTCACATTCAACATTGAAATGTTTAACCCATCTTTGCACCGTTGTTGGATTTACCCCTAATAGCTCCGAGACGTCCTTCGTTTTTAATACAGATTCCATGTAAATCCCCTCCAAATAAATTTAGATAAGAACTAATTCTTACTTTTTCTTTTTTTTCCTACGTTACTGACAAAACTAGAAGTGATTCGTCAAAGAAAGTGTCAATCTCCTAAAAACAGGTTAATTGAGGAATTATTTGTAACCAATACTCGAATTGAATCGATTGTCGAATTCAGCAAATACTATCTCTGAAGTGTTTGATTACCTATCTATATTGGAGGGATTCATAATGGCAAAAAATCGAAATGCAAAAAAACCGAAACAAGAGGCACCAAAAAGTCAGCAACGAGCAAATGCACCAGGCTATGGTGATAAAAAATTAGAAGGACCAAACAGTCCGGCTGAATAAAGCTCTAAATTTTTTTTAGGCCAATGCTAAGAAGCTCTCTCTCTCTTGGCATTGGCTCATTATTTTCTATATCTTCTCTTCATCAAACAATTTTTTCGGTAGTAAAAATTCCTCAATTCTCATCGACACATACAATTCCTTTTGTTTAAGTAATACATTAGTTGTCATCTCATAATCTTTTGTTTCTTTAATCGGGGTAAAGTAATCGTTCACTACATGTTCATCCACTTTTTCTGACCAATCTTCAAGTTGATGTCGTTCATGATGGATACTAGGAAATATCATACGTAGTATGGGACTTGTTTTTTTTGTTGACCATTTTACATACTTTTCATAATCTCGTCTTGAGCCTGTATGTGTAACCTTCGACAAAAATTGATGAAACTGTCCACTCTCTTTTGAATGAAATAATAGCCACGCTAACCTCTTTCCAAGGTCTATTCGTTTCTTTATTTTTATAAAATCTTCCACATAAAAACCATATAATTTTCCAGCCAGTGTAGGGAAAATAACATTGCTAAGGTGCATTTGCTCCTGGATATTATAAGGAACAGAGTGAAAAACCTTTTGATAGTGATGATGTTCAATGACTGGTTTTTGAATTAAGTTTTGTTCATTAATAATTAGTGCCGTACGGAGCCGCTCAAGCCCTTGAAACTTCCAGAAATTCTCCCACTCTTTCACCATAAATTGAGAAACATGAAACTCCTTTAATAAATGAAAAAAAGGAACATTGTATTTTTTGGATGCTTCATAAATTAGTAACTGAGGAAAGGCATCTGAAAAAATGAGCCAATTAGCACGTTCATACGTCATAAATAATTCGTTTCTAAAATTTCTTGGTATCATTCTTCTGAACCAATTACTTTCTAAATCTGTCATACTCCAACCAGCATTTCTCGATACAAAACTTGCTAATAAGGCCCACTGGATTTCATTATGTCGTTTAAAAAAGCTCTGATAAAATACGGTACGTGAAATGTTATCGATATTTCCTCTTCTAACGATCCTGCTAATATAATTTATTAATTTTTTTTCACTTGGACAAGTACCCAACATATTCACCTCCACCTGTGCATAGAGTTTATGGTCGTATGTATGTGTATACTATATTTTGTAAGTTCCTTTACATAATGTTTCATAAAGCTGATATTGTAAATTCCCCGATTGATATGATATGATCTAGTGATGAGATTTTCTCTCATTCAAGTTTAGTTGTTATACAAAAGGACGGTGATGATGTGCCAGTTCGGTATCCAAACGGAAAAAAGTTTGTCCCAAAAAGTACGACAAATAAAAAGAAACCAACAAAACCGTTGAGTTATAGTAATCGTGGAATGTCACTTGAAGAAAGTATTAATGAATCTAATGAATTTTATTTAAGTCGTGGAATGGCAGTTATTCATAAAAAGCCAACTCCCGTACAAATTGTTCAAGTAAATTATCCAAAACGTAGTGCAGCTGTAATTAAAGAAGCTTATTTTAAACAGCCGTCAACAACAGATTACAATGGAGTTTACAAAGGAAAACACATCGATTTTGAGGCGAAGGAATCTAGAAATAAAACATCGTTTCCATTAAAAAACTTCCATGACCATCAAGTGGAACATATGAAAAATGTACTACAACATGATGGCATATGTTTTGTCCTACTTAGCTTTTCAAATAATCAAGAAGTCTATCTATTAGACGCTTCACATATCATTGACTGTTATGAAAGACAACATATTGACCGAAAATCAATCCCAAGGTCTATCATTGAAGATTGTGGGTATCTCGTAGAAACTGGCTTCCACCCACGCATTGATTATTTAAAAATAGTAGACCAAGTATATTTTTAACATTAAATTACATTCTATACATCTTTCTATCGATACTTTTTATCATGCTCTATAAGTGTGAGTTTCTATTCTGATATTCCTTAAGGATGATAGACATTTCTCTACACCTTATATCGAACTCCTCTTACATTAGAAAGGAAGAAAACAAAATGTCAGAACAAAATATGAATAGTAGACAAGGTCGTCGGAGAGCCAAAGAACAGTCAAATGCTAAATCAAAACGTAAACCTAGTGGCCTCCTAAAAAAAATACTTCTCTCAGGTTTAATTATGGCTGTAATAGCAGTAGTTGCAGGTGGAATTACATTATTTGCGATGATTAAAGATGCACCACCACTTGACCGAGAGCTTCTCATGTTCTCACAACCGGCTGAGATACTTGACCAAAATGATGAAACAGTGTCCCTATTACAAGGAACTGAAAATAGGGTAAACGTCAGTATTCATGATGTCCCGCAAGTTCTTGAAGATGCTTTTATCGCGACTGAGGATGTTCGTTTTCGTGAGCATTTCGGCTTAGACGTTCGTCGTATCATGGGAGCTATTGGTGCCAATATTACTGGGGGTTTTGGAGCTGAAGGGGCAAGTACGATTACACAACAGGTAGTGAAGAATGCCTTCTTTACATTTGAAAAAACGATTACTCGTAAAGTACAAGAGCAATATTTAGCTGTTAAATTAGAACAGCAATATTCAAAAGATCAAATTTTAGAAATGTATTTAAACGTGATTTATTTTGGTGAAGGTGCATATGGAGTTCTTCAAGCTTCAAGATCATACTTTGGAAAAGAGTTAGAAGAATTAACAGTTGAAGATGCAGCGCTTTTAGCTGGAATTCCTCAAAGACCTAATCACTTTAATCCATTAAAAAATCCAGAGGGTGCTGAAACTAGAAGAAATACTGTTATTTCTTTAATGGAACGTCACGGAAAAATTACAAGCTCAGAGGCTGATTTAGCAAGAGCTGTTTCTGTTGAAGACCAATTAAACCCAGCTGAAAAAGCGTCATATCCATATGAGTCATTCCTTAACCTCGTATTATCTGAGGTAGAAGACATGGAAGGAATTTCAGCTACAGATTTATATACGGCAGGCTTAAAGATTTACACGACTTTAGACCAAGATGCACAAGCTCATGTTGAAAGAGTTCTTCAAACAGATGAACTCATTAACGGCTACCCTACTAACGAAGATTTCCAAGCAGGGTTAACACTACTTGATACACAAACAGGTGAAATTAAAGCTATAGGTGGCGGACGTCAAAATACAGGTGTTAAGCGTGGATTTAACTATGCTACTGACATTAAAAAACAACCTGGTTCTACAATAAAACCTGTACTTGATTACGGTCCTGTTATTGAACACCATCAGTGGTCAACTGGTGAAATTATCATTGATGAACCACATACGTATAATGACCATGCAAAAACTCCTGTCCGAAACTACACAAGGAGCTATGAAGGTCCCGTTACAATGAGACGAGCATTAGCGAGGTCATTAAACGTACCTGCGATTAAAGCGTTACAAACAGTTGGTACTAACCAAGCACAAGCATTTGCTGAAGGCGTTGGAATACCATTTGATGAAAAAATGACAGAAGCATATGGGATTGGTGGTTTTAAAACAGGTATCTCAACATTAGACTTAGCTGGATCTTACCAAGCATTCGGAAATGAAGGCCAATATATAAAACCACATACAGTTCGAAAAATTGAATTTCCTGATGGACGAATCATTCATACAAACCCTGATTCTGAAACAGCAATGCAAGATTACACTGCTTATATGGTAACTGACATGCTAAAATCTGTTGTAACAGAAGGTACAGGGACGATTGCCAATATACCACAGCTACACCTTGCCGGAAAAACAGGTACAACAAACTTTAGTACTGAAGACCAAAGTACGTACAACATACCAAGTGGTGGTGTTCCAGATGTTTGGTTTGCTGGATATACGACTAGGTATACAGCTGCCGTATGGACTGGATTCGATAGAAAAGGTCAAGGTAATTACCTTAGTGGGAATGAACGTCGCCTAGCGCAACAAATTTTTAAAGCAGTCCTAGAGGAAGTATCTAAAGGAATTGATACTCCTGACTTTAGACAACCACCTTCCGTCGTGAAAGTGGGAATTGAACGAAGCACTGGTTTACTACCAAGTGATTTCACACCATCAAGTGAAATTGTTTATGAGTTATTTGTAAAAGGTACAGAACCGACTAGAGTCTCTGAATCCTTCAATCAATTAACAGCTCCGTCAAACTTAACTGCTGGTTACAATGAAGACACCGATCAACTTATCATGAGTTGGTCATATCCTGAAGCTGAACAAGGTAACGTCTCTTTTAGAGTATCAGCAAGTATTGATGGCGGTGAATTTACAGCATTAACAATTACTAACGATATGCAATACATTCTTTCTCATCCACAATTAGGGGCAACGTACCGACTACGAGTTACAGCAATTTCAGATGATGTTAGTGGCTTAGAGAGTGACCCTGTTGAGGCGAATGTGTCAATTCCAGATATGGAAATAGACATTCCTGACCCAATTGAAGACGTAGAGCCTATAGAAGAAGAGGAAGAACCTCAAAGGCGTGAAGAGGAAGAACCAATCGATATCATTCCTGATTTAGGAGAGCCGCTTGAGGACGAACCAGATGATAACGAAGAAGAACCGCAAACAACTGAATAATGTAAAAAGTGCTAGCTCATATATGTGAGCTAGCACTTTTTATTGATTCGTTTTGAAGAACTTCAGTCGATTGTCGGTTAACTATTCACCGAAACCCGTCTTATAAAACAGTTACTATTTCTTTTGCTTCAGTTTCTAATGATTGCTGTTCACTTTCATTAAACATTGCTTCAAATCGAGTGACTTCTTGCTCTAAACCTGTTGCTAAGCGATCTTTAATTTCTTGTTCCGCTTCTTGACAACGTAGCTCGATTTGTTTCGTAACATTGTTAACAACCTGTTCAATCGATTGACCCGCGAGTGAGGTACCTTCTGAAATTAGATCATCTTTCAATGTTCTAATGGCTCTATTTTCAAAGAAATCTTTCTTTGATTTAAAGTACGAACGATACTTATCCGCTTGAATCGGAATAAAAGCTTCTAAATTGCCTAATTCAATAGACTCAACCTCTATTTTCTCTTCACAATAAAGGTGAGGTAATTCATCTCGTAATTGAATAAGTTGCTCCTTTAACCATCTGGAGGAACGGTCACTTATACGTTGCTCAAGTCGAATCATAGTTGCTTCTAGCTCTTGCTTTAAGAAATACTCACCTAAACCTCTCCAGTCTTTGATGCCATTCGTTAATTGTTCATGCTGTGCCTTCTTACTTGAGCCTGTAATTGTAGCTACATTCACGGCATTTGGGAAGTAATCATTTAGAACAAATTTAATACGTTCTCGTAAATAGAGCATTAATTGTTCTTGCTCTTGAAGTACATCTCTTACAACTGGTTGGAAAGACACTTCTTCAATTGTTTGCTTTAATGAGCTAACTCTTGTTTTTAACTGATCATACTGTGCTTTTTGCTGTTCTTTTTCAGCATGAATGAACGTTAAACTATCATTAATCTTGTCTTTTAATTGAGATAATTGCTCACCGATCATTTTAACGCTTAACTGTTTAAGGTCTGCAATCGTTTGTTGATAGAACGCTTTTTCAAATTTAGAGAATAACGTTTCCTCTATACTCTCATCCTTCTTCGCTAGCAGACCCTGTTTACTTGATAAGTGATATAAACGTGGTGATTCTATTCCATTCATTTTTAACTGGTCATACACGTGCTTACGAACCCCATTCAGCTCTTGCTCTGTTGAAGCTAAATCCGCAGCATTAATTACAAAATATAATTTATCGTGACGATAGCTTTCGTTCACTTTCCCCATCTGCTGTAGGAAGTATTGGTCAGCCTTTGAGAATGCATGATTATAATAAGTTAAATAAAAAATAGCATCTGATTGACGTAATTGTTTGAAGGCTACATTTGTGTGACGTCCATGAATCGAGTTAACCCCTGGAGTATCAACTAATATAATTCCTTGCTCTGTAATTGGACAATCATAATAAATTGTTACCTTTTCTAATAGACAGGCATTTTCCTCTTTTGCAACAAGATTGTTCATTTCTTCATGCGAAACAGAAAATTGACTTCCTAATTCCCAATCTGTCTTCGATAAACTATCGCGAATAGTCACTAGATAGTCCGCATAAGTCTTTTGCCAACTTGTAATAAAAAGCTTCATGTTGGGCTTCCATTTTAACAGTGAATCAATTGAAAGCTTTTCTTCTAATTGCTCACTTACTGAGAGAATCTCTTGTTCAAGCTGTTCTCTTGACTTCACATATACGAGAGCCGTTCCACTTGGGTGTTCCTCAGTCGAGCGTTGGACTGTATTAACCGTTGCAGTTGTCGGATTTGGCGATACTGGTAAAATTGCATCACCAAGTAATGCATTAGCAAAGCTCGATTTTCCTGCACTGAAAGCTCCGAATAATGAAATAATAAATGTTTGATTTTCATAACGATTTATACGATTTAATAACTGTTCACGCTCGTGCTTTAATACTGTTTTATCTTGATATTTTTCTAAATATTGTTTAACATTTTGAAGCCATTGAAGCGACTCTTCCTCTGAGAAATTAGTTGTAACCTCTTCTCTAACTTCTTCCTCCCATGTCGTATCAATGACACTTTCCTCTGGTAAAATTACATTACCAAAGCTATCTGGCTGTTCTTTCGGATAACTCTTTTTCAAAGATTCAGTAATTGCTTTTTCAAACTGACCCTTGTCTTCACTATTTGCATAAAACGACTGAAGTAATTCAACTTTATCGTCAAACTTCTTACTAGTTTCCTTGATTTTCGTTACATATGCTTCAATTTTCTTGAACTCTTCTAGTTCTACTACGATTCGCTCTTTCTCCTCATCCCAATGCTTTCTCATTCCATCCTTTTGAACCTCAAGTAGATGACGAGCATTTTGCTGTAGCTCCTTGGTTATTATCTCTGTAAGCTGTTTTGTGAATTGAAATACATAATCTCTACTTGTATTTTCAACCTTAACATTGTTTATAAAAATCTCAGGCTTTACCTCATACGATATATCTTCATAAGCCTGTTCAAATTCATCTTTATTCGATAATTTCAAGCGATCAACTTTATCGAAATAGCTTCGCATGTGGAAGATTAATAAGCTTTTAACTTTATCCTGTAGGTCAGCTAGTACCTTTCGTAGGCGTTCATCTTGTTCTTCCTTTGTTTTCTTTTTCGCAAATAATAAACCTACTTTAAAACCTGGCTGCATGCTTTCGAGCCAATTTCGCGTTAAATCAGTTGTTGTATATGGGAATAGCGTTATATTCTTAAACAGCTTCCCGATTTCGAATGCGAACTGTTCTTCTAATAGATTAGGGGCATTTTCAATAGCTTCTAATTCCGCTTCTAATTTTTCTCGCTTTTCTAAATCATCTTGTGCATAGCCTTCTTGCTTCATTTCTTCAACAATTGTGTCTACTTCTTCAAGCTTTTCATCAATAAAACGACCTTCAACCGCTTTCATTAAACCGATTTTTAAACGTTCTTCAGATAATGAAATTAACTCTCCACTGTTATACAAAAGACCTTTCATTTGTCTTTCGAATACATTGAATTGATTTAATGGATGATTAGGGAATTTCATCGTTGTAAAATACATTCCTAAAAAGTTAATTTCCCATCTTCCAAATACATCCTCAATCGACTGCTGAAACTGAGCTAAAGGTATTTCTTCCTCGTTATGTTTATCTATCTGATTAATGATAATAAAAATAGGCTTCTTTTCTTTCGATAATTGCTTTAAAAAGTAAAGATTTGTCTCCGATTGAACATGATTATAATCCATCACGTAAACAATAAGATCAGTTGTATATAATTGCTCAACAGTAACTGCCTGATGAGAATCATCAGTAGAATCAACACCTGGTGTATCTAAAATTGTTGCATGGTCACCTAAGAATGGTAACGGTGCTGTTATCGTCATGCTACTGATTTCTCGACCATTCATACCCCATTCCCTTACATTTTGCCATGGGATTTCTCCTTCCCATACATTCGATTCTCCACTTTCTGCTTCAATTGCAAGTGCTAGTTCACCATTTTTAATCCCAATAATATTAGCACTAGTTGGAATAGGGCTAGTAGGCAATACTTCTGCACCTAGTAACGTATTTAAAATTGTTGACTTTCCTGCAGAGAAATGTCCACAAAAAGCAACTTCAAATGTTTTATTATTATCTTTTTGTTCTAGTTTTTCAAGACGATACTCCTCTTCATCATTAAATGATAACTCTCGTCTTGCTCGTTGAATTACGTCATCTTTCACTATTGTCATTTTTATTGCACCTTCCCTTATTTGTGTACATACAAGTGCGTGGTTGATCTAATAAACACGACTTTCTAAACAATCTCTACTATATCGAATTTTCAGTCAAAAGGAAAGGATGCTCTATCCGAGTGGACTGAAAAAGATTTTTTCTTTTTCAGTCCACTCGAAGTAATAAGCAAAGCCGCTGCATTTTTTTGAAGTTTCACCTGTGCAACGTGCAAAGCAATTACTACCTTTCCTAATTGACTACATTCAAACTTTTTTCATATACTTTTCTTCTCGATTAAAAGAACTTTATAGAATAGTTTTTCACTTTCCTCAAACATTGCTTTTAACTGAACAAAAGAGTGAAATAAACTTGGGTTCTTCAATATAAATGAAAACCTTTCTACTACATTGACTGGTTTGTGTTGAAGCTGTTCTAGTTCTCTTTCCCATTCCTTTATGCCATTTACCGACTGATTATTTAACCAATGAAGATATTGAATAAACAAAGTAATACTATGAACCATTGGCACTATCGCTTTTTTACGATCTCTTTTTTGAAAGTAAGTAGTTAACACTGAATGGTTTTCTTGCCAAATTTGAAGGATAACTTTCAGTGAAGTTTCTTTGTCTTTCCAAGGCTTTTCCTCATTATTACCAATATAAAAGTTGATATCATCATAGAATAAGTCATCCATCAATCGTTGTTGTAAAGGTAGTCCCTTATTAAGTTGAATTTTGTCCCCCTGCTGATAGAATGGTTCTAGACAAAACAGTTCAGGAACAATTATCTCCTCACCCATGTAATCACCTCTTCTTCATCCGTTTTTTGCCTTCACGACAAATGTCAAGTAGTGGACATATCTCACATTGAGGAGATTGAGCTTTACAATGATAGCGTCCGAAGAAAATTAAGCGATGATGCGTATCTGACCAACGGTCCTCGGGAATTTTTCTCATTAAAGTTTCCTCTACTTGAAGGACGGAATCTTTCCATCGACAAATCCCTAGTCGCTTTGAAACTCTTTCAACATGCGTATCAACAGCAATTGCTGGCACGCCATAGGCTACTGACATAACAACATTGGCTGTTTTTCGACCTACTCCAGCTAATTTCACTAACTCCTCACGAGTATTGGGAACTTCGCCATTATGCTCTTCGATTAAAGCCTGTGATAGTTTTTTTATATTCTTAGCCTTACTACGGAACAATCCAATTCTTCTAATATCCTGTTCAAGTTCTTCTAATTCAACGTGAACATAATCCTCTGGCTGTTTGTATTTAGCGAATAAGCCAGGGGTTACTTTATTGACAAGGGCATCTGTACATTGAGCTGACAAAACAACTGCAATGAGTAACTCGAATGGATTACTATGTGTTAATTCACATTCTGCATCAGGAAACATTTCTGTCATTGTATCTACTACTTCATTGATTTGTTTTATTGTAAGCAATGCGCTTTTCTCCTTTTATAAAATAAGTAAAGCTGTCTCAAAAGGCTTGTCCATACCTTTTAAGACAACTTCTTTATTGCTCTAGCCAGTTATAGGTAGGGAAGGAGTTTTCTTTTTCTGTTGTAGCCTGTGGCTTCCTTCCCTTTTGTTGATATTTACGGAATTTTTCACCATAAGCACGTGCTTGTTGAACTGTTTTGATTCCATTCTTACTCCATTCAAACAATATGCGGTCAATATATCGTAGGCTTAACTTCCCAGCGACAACAGCTTCCTTTAATGCAGCTTTTATTAAAGCTGGAGAGTGATTGTCCTGGTCAAGCCACATTGTTAACGTTTCACATTCCATTGGAGAAAGTGGTCTACTTAATTCGCGTTCAAACATCGTAAACACATTCAATTCCTCTTCTTGTTTTACCGCTTTTTCCGCTTGTTCTTCTTGCCCATGCAAATGAAAAAGTAGCTGCTCCCATAATGGTTCTAACGTATATGATTCCGACATGACTCCTTCTTCTTGCAACTCTTTTAAAGCAAGTAAGTCACGTTTTAGTAGCTGATTCAGTATTTGTGCACATTTATCAGGAGAATGTGTCATTCGTCTCGCTAAATCATCAGGGGTTGGAAAAAGATACCCTTCCTCTAAAAATGTATGAACATGTAATAATACAACGAGTTCCTCTTCATTTATTCCTAAATCACTATAATGGATAAGCAAAAGCTTAGGGATGGATGTGTGACCTGATGCCATCCAACTCACCATAAATTTCTTGTTCATATGCAAACACCTCACCCTTTATTATACCATGTTTAGCTCAAATACAGGCTAAAAAATGAATATAGTAACAGATTCACGTTGGATTTTTTGCAAAACGTTCTTTTGATGGAACAACGAGTGAAGCCACTAATTATTTAAACGAAACAACTAGTTTTCTTAGCCCCAAAACGGTTGGACTCAAGCCATTTTGCGCTTTGAATATTGATTTTTTGTTTCATATTAGCCAAGAACTAAAAAACCTCCACAGAGGGAGGTTTTTAGTATTATGGATAAAGACGGTTAAGTAAACGTGGGAAAGGAATTGTTTCCCTTACGTGCTCAGCACCTGAAATCCAAGCAACTGTTCGTTCAAGACCTAAACCAAAACCTGAGTGTGGTACTGAACCATATTTACGAAGCTCCACATACCATTTATAAGCTTCTTCATCTAATTTATGCTCTTTTAATCTTTGCTCTAGCAAATCTAAATTATGAATACGTTCCGACCCACCGATGATTTCGCCATACCCTTCAGGAGCAATTAAATCTGCACACAGAACAACATCCGGATTGTTCTGGTCAGGCTGCATGTAGAATGGCTTTAGTGAAGTTGGATAATGTGTGATAAACACAGGCTTATCATAACTTTCTGCAATCGCCGTTTCATGTGGTGCACCGAAGTCGTCACCCCATTTGATATCATCAAAGCCTTTTTCATGAAGGAACTTTAGTGCATCGTCATAGCTAATTCTTGGGAACGGTGCAGTTATTTTTTCTAACACAGACGTATCTCTTCCTAATGTTTTTAATTCTAGCTCACAATTCTTTAAAACTGATTGAACAATATACGATACATATTGCTCTTGTACTTCTAGATTGTCTTCAAATTCAACAAATGCCATCTCAGGTTCAATCATCCAAAACTCAATTAAATGGCGTCTTGTTTTTGATTTTTCAGCACGGAATGTAGGTCCAAATGAAAATACTTTTCCAAGAGCCATTGCCGCTGCTTCCATGTATAGCTGTCCTGATTGTGAAAGGTATGCATCTTCATCAAAGTATTTCGTAGCAAATAGCTCAGACGTACCTTCAGGTGCACTACCTGTTAAAATAGGTGGGTCAACCTTAACAAATCCTTCTTTGTTGAAAAATTCATAAGTAGCTCGAATAATTTCATTACGGATTTTCATATTTGCATGCTGTCTCTTTGAGCGCAACCATAGGTGACGATGATCCATTAGAAATTCAGTACCATGTTCCTTTGGTGTAATTGGATAATCAACAGCTTCATGAATAACATCCACCTTCGTCACTGTTAATTCGTATCCAGAAGGTGAACGTTCATCTTTCTGTACAACACCTGTTACATATAATGAACTCTCTTGAGTTAGATTTTTTGCTTGTTGAAATATTTCTTCTCCAACATCACTTTTCACTACAACTCCTTGAATAAAGCCAGTCCCATCTCGTAATTGCAGAAAAGCAATCTTTCCACTTGAGCGCTTATTTGCAAGCCACGCTCCGATAATGACCTCTTGTCCGACAAATTGTCCAACATTCCCGATTGTCGTTTTCACACTTTTCCCTCCATGTGATTCATTCTATGTATATAATATTTCTCAATATACAATTATACAACCTATTAAAAAAGGAAGTCAATTTAGTGACAATTATGAATAATGAATGATAAGTTATAAATTAAAATCAGTAACATTTATAAATAAACCCTAATAATAAAATAAACATACATTATACATTCTAGCTTTTGATTTTACATTCATCATTCATAACTCAGAATCCATAATTAAAAAAGCTCTAGCAGAATAATTTAAATTTCTGCTAGAGCTTTTTTAATTATTTGCTTTTCTTTTCAATAAAACGTTTAATTCTATCTAGAGCCTGTTCGAAATTATCTAGTGATGTAGCGTATGAAAGACGTACATTCTCTGGTGCACCAAACCCCGAACCTGGGACAAGAGCTACTTTCTCTTCTTCTAATAATGCTGATACCCAATCATCAACATTGTCATAACCGCACATTTTTGCAGCTTCAATTGCATTCGGGAACAGGTAAAATGCACCTTTAGGCTTAACGCAAGAGAAACCAGGAATTTTAATAAGTTGCTCATACACTTTGTTTAAACGCTCTTCAAATGATACACGCATTGTTTCAACAGAGCCATCATCCTCTGTGTACGCCGCAATCGTTCCATATTGAGCATTAGCTGTTGGATTTGATGTACTATGACTTGCAAGGTTTGTCATCGCTTTGATTACTTCAACATTACCTGCTGCATACCCAATACGCCAGCCTGTCATTGAATGTGATTTAGAAACACCGTTAATTATAATCGTTTGTTCTTTTACTTCATCTGACAATTGAGCAACCGAAACATGTTTAGCTCCATCATAAACTAATTTCTCATAAATCTCGTCAGAAACGATAAGAATGTCTTTTTCTAAACAAACCTTCGCAAGCTCTTCCATTTCTTCTTTAGAATACATAGAACCTGTTGGGTTACTTGGTGAATTTAAAATAAATGCTTTTGTTTTTCCAGTAACAGCTTGCTCTAGCTGTTCTTTTGTTACTTTAAATTCATTGCTTTCTTTCCCTTCGATATAAACTGGATTACCACCAGCAAGCTTAACTTGCTCAGGATAGCTTACCCAATAAGGTGTTGGGATGATAACTTCATCACCTTCATCTAGAATCGCTTGGAATAGCGTATAAAGTGCATGCTTCGCACCAGAACAAACAATGATTTCACTCTGACTATATGTAATTCCTTGGTCTTGCTTAAATTTCTCGATAACAGCCTCTTTTAACTTTGGAAGACCGCCTGCTGGTGTATATTTAGTATGTCCTTCCTCCATTGACTTAATTGCTGCATCAATTATGTATTGTGGTGTATTAAAATCCGGTTCACCAGCTCCTAACCCAATAACATCATGTCCTTCTTCACGTAGGGCTTTTGCTTTTGCAGTAATCGCTAACGTTGATGAAGGTGTTAATGTTGACACTCTACTAGCTAATTTCATGTTATTTCCTCCCCATTTGAATTTAATTATTACTATAAGGGTTGTTTGCCTTCAATTCAACCTTTTTATCAGACAACTTAGTTAATTATGAATTACGATTTATTAATTATGAATGATAAAAATACATAATTATATAGCCAAAAAAGAGTGTAACTTTTTTAACTTATAACTCATAACTCATAATTCATCATTGCCTCCTCAGGCTGTATCTCTTCACAAACGTCCCATTATCAAAGGTAATATAGTGATAGGCGTAACGGTCTTCGTTATCGATGTACGCAATTTCATATACAGGCAATTCACGCTCCACACCTAAGCGAATTGATACGAGCTTGTCCAGTGGTAATTGTTCATTAGCAAACTGAATGACTTGTTCTTTAGACCATCCATCATCTACCTTTTTCGTTACTATCTTTTCCCTGTCTTCACGAATCCAAACGATAATATTTTCCTCTTCCTCATTCATCCCAAAAATGACTGTATAAGCATCACTGCCGAAATAATGTTTAACATCATTAACTATACTTATTTCTGTGTTCTCATGCGCAAACTGAACTAGTTCCTCTTGACTTTCTACAAGGGGTGCTCTAACTATTATATAAAAATAACTAGTTAACCCAATGATAGCGAGCAGTAGGATTAAACTACCTAAAATAAACCATTTTTTCATCCAATCACCTACTATGTACGATAAATGGTGAACACCATTTTCGACGTATCACTTTTATCTAATGCCAATCCAAACATTACATCACTTCGTTTAAGTGTACGGTTAAGAGCATCAACAATTTTGTATCTGTCTTTTGACTTTTCAATTTTCACTGTCGATAGTACATCCATTTTCTGTTTCATCAATTATTCCTCCGCCTTATAAAAAGTTCTCCCTGAATGGTCAAGATTTACTAATCATAGTTAGCAGGAACTAACCAATACTAACATTATCGCTCACCAAAGGAGGGATTGAGCGTGCAAGACCATACAATTCTTATCGAAAGGAACACGTCTTCAACTGCCGAACAATTCCAAAAGGAAAAGCAGTTATACGCCCTTTCGTCCAAAGCACGTCCCACAAAGCTAGAAATATTGAATTGCAATGTAAGACAAACCCAATTCCCTATCCTATTGAATCGTGATTAAAACCAATTTGCTGTGTAAGAAAACAAAAAAATATTCCACCTCACACCTCATAAGATCCTGTACTTACCCTACAGGGTCTTTACGCTTGTATTCGATTATATTGTTTATTTGCTTCAAAGATAATCCTTTCCTCATCAACAGTCAAACAGTTTCTATCTTTCATAAGTTGTTTCCCTTTCACATAAACATCACATACATCAGCACCAGAAGCTGAATACACTATGTGTGAGATAATATGTTCTTTCGGTTGGAGATGTGGGTGTTTACTTGGGTCAATTGTAATAAAATCAGCTTCGTTTCCTTCCGTTAATGAACCTATGTTATTATTCTGAAGAGCCTTTGCACCATTCACTGTTGCAAACTGTAGCGCCTCTGTTGCAGTAATTACCGTTGAATTATATGTATTACCTTTATGTATTAATGCGGCCATTCGTAGTTCTTGGAATACATCGAGATTATTATTTGAGGCAACACTATCAGTACCAAGAGCAACAAGTACTCCCTGTTTTATCATTTTTGGTATTGGTGCGATACCTGAACCTAATTTCAAATTACTCATCGGATTATGTGAAACAGCTACATTATTTGAAGCCAAAATATCAATTTCCTCATCATTAACATGAACCCCATGAGCAATGAGCGTAGGCATAGAAAATACCCCCAAAGAAAGTAAGTGTTCAACTGGACGAATTCCATATTGAGCAATATGGTCTTCAACCTCTTTTTTAGTTTCTGACAAGTGAATATGAATTGGAAGCTCGTTCTCCTTTGCTTTCTCAACAATCATTTCAATAAATGAAGGAGGACATGTATAAGGGGCATGAGGAGATAACATAGTTTGAATACGTCCGTCTGCTTGACCTCTCCAATTTGTCGCAAACGAAACTGCCTCGTCTAGTTTCGCCAGTTGCTCTACTTCTGAACATAAACCTATCATACCACGAGTGATTACAGCACGTAGACCTGACTCATCTACAAGATTTGCTATCTCATCTAAAAAGATATGATACATATCAAGAAACGTCGTTGTCCCTGTTTTCATCATTTCTAATATGGCAAGAGAGCTCGCTGCTTTCACTGATTCCTTATCGAGCTTCGCTTCCATCGGCCACATTTTTTCCTTAAGCCAACTTTCTAATGGTAAATCGTCAGAGTAGCCTCGTAATAAACTCATTCCAGTATGTCCATGCGTATTTATAAGTCCTGGCAGTACCCATTTCCCATTTAAATCAACTAAAGTCGTATCTTTGTCTATCGTATCTGGTAAACCTTCACCAATTTGTTTAATCTTATCTCCTTCAATATGAAGAAAACCATTATAAACATCAAGATTACTGTTCATTGTAACGATAACGCCATTATAGTATATAACTGACAATTCAATTCTCTCCCTTTAATAGCTTCGCAGGTTGCGTGCATTACATTAAGGTCACTGAAAAGGTGAAAAACTACACTTTCTCTGTGACCTTGAAAACGCACTTTTTTAGTACATTTATATAACTACCCTTTCGCATGTTTACATTAGGTTATTACCACCAACCCTTTTTAGATATTGGTGCGATAATTTCCTCTTCTTCCTCTGTATGAACAGTTAAAATTTGATAATTTTCAGACGTACACTTTATAGAAATTGATCCGTTTTTACTTGTTTGGTAAATATCTATCCAGGTTTCTTGAAGACGTTCCAAAACGGTTTCACTTGGCCGAACACCCATTTTATGAAACAGTATCGCAATTTGCGGGTCTACTTCTTTTAAAAACTCTTGTGATGTTCCAAAAGGACTACCAAAGTCAGCTACTTTCAATATAGCCGATTTAAGTGAGTATTGCTCTGCTAACTGCCTTTCAACTGCTTCATTAGCCACTCCCATATAAAGTGTCCGTTGTTTTCCATATGTAAAGGAAATAACAAAGGCTTGTTCACTATTACCCTCTTCACCCGCATAATAAACCTCAGTAACTAAATTAGGAAGTAGCTCTCTTTGTACCCCAACATCCCATCCTTCAATAATGTCTCCATTCACCTGAAATTTGCTTTTTAAATCTTCCTCCAACCCTTTAGGAACAATTATTTTATTAACTGAGTAATTTGATAGTAACCAGGAAACATTCCCGATATACTCTTGTTTATTATTTACTAATACAAGAGCGTCTATCTCTTGAACGTCATAGATATCTAGCCTTCTTGCTAACTCCTGCTCTGATGATTTCTCACCTGTTCCTATTAAAATTGCTCCACCTTTACCAGATTGAATCAAAGTTGCCTCACCATTTGTAATATCAAAGTATGTAAAAGCAACTTCCTCATCAGTCAAATTTAAATCAACTTCAACCTTATCAACGTCACCAACATTTTTTGCTACAGGTTCGTATGCACAACCGAACATAATAAGCATAGAAAAAATGCATACGAATCCCGATAGAATCATACGCATAATGATCCCCTCCCATTTTCACTTTGCACAAATAGTCTACGACAAAAAGAGGAAATTTATGTTCCCTTTTGCAATGACTTACAAATTAAAATATTCTGGAGGAGATCTCTAATTGTATTAAAGCCAGTCTTTAATATCTTCAATAAGATTATTCATTGTCCCTTCTTGAACCTGCAATGGAGGAAGTGATTTGATGAACGAAGATCCATACCGTGTTGTTATGATTCGCTTATCCAAAACAATAACAACACCCCTGTCATTTTCCGTTCGAATTAGACGTCCAAAACCTTGCTTAAATCGTAAAATTGCCTGTGGTAAGGATAAAGCCATAAATGGGTTTTTCCCCTGTTCCTTAAGCATTTCTGATTTTGCTTCTATTAAAGGTTGATCTGGTGGTGAAAATGGTAGCCTTACAATGACTAAGCAACTCAAATCTTCCCCAGGTAAATCAATTCCTTCCCAGAATGTACTAGTTCCAAAAAGAATAGACTTTTCATGTTGCTTAAAGGTTTTCATTAACTTCGCTCGAGAGCTACTATTAATCCCCTGTCCAATTAGAATAAATTCCTCATCCTCCTGAAGTAATGATTTCAGCAGGTAATAAGCTTGTTTTAACATATCAAATGATGTAAACAAGACAAGCATTCTACCATTCGTTATTACGGCAACCTTTTTTATTTTATGGACGATGTCTTCAATAAAGACTGAATCATCTACTTCTTTAATATTCAATACATCTTGTGGTATATAAAGCTTAGCTTGTTTTTCATAATCGAATGGAGAATCAATCATCTTTGTCATTGGTCCAAAGTCTTCTAAACCAAGACGATCGATTAAGTAAGAAAACGACCCCTTGATTGTCAATGTAGCTGATGTTAAGACTACACTTTTTTTATTAGAAAAGAATTGATCTGCAAGAATTTCTGAAACATCAACCGGCTTACTATATAAATAAGTTGCATTTCTAGCGCCCTTGGAATCTACCTCAACCCAATACACAGACTCCGGATCATGCTCTAATAATAGTTGTTCTAATTTATCACGTTCTTCGTATACTTGATCAACCATTCCTGAAAGACTTGTCAAAAATCCTTTTTCTTTTATAGAACTTCGCTCTTTAAAAAGCTCAGCTTCAGCAAGCATTGATTTTACTAATAAGGAAAAGTCCTTACAAATCATAATTGTTCGGTATGAACATTCAAGAATCGCCTGCCAGAGTGGGTCTTCTTCTTCATGAGAATTAAATCTATAGCTAATTCTTCCGACTTCAGTTTTCGATATGTTTCTTTTATTTAATACATAAGAGCGTATCATTCGAAATAGCTCATCTAATTCAACTCTTACTTCATCCAACTTTTCGTCAATTTTATGAAACATAGTCTCATTCTTTTGAACACTGTATTTAATAAAAAGGTCTTTCACTCTATTTAAACTATCTCCACTCGAGGACTTACCGATACGGTTCAGAAGATGAGAAAATGAAACATAGTCACTATGTAAACCTAAATGGTCACTTGCCGATTCTTCAAAATGATGAGCCTCATCAATAACTGCAAAAGAATACTTCGGTAAAATAGAATGACCCTGTGCCAGGTCTGTCATCACTAATGCATGATTGGTAATGATTAAGTCAGACTGCTCGGCATTTCTCCTTGCTCGCTGGTAAAAGCATTTCGTAATCCACGGACAGTTTCGCCCTAGACACGTACTCGCATCACTTTTCACTTGATGCCAATAGTTCCGACCACCGGATGGTAAATTTAACTCTTCAACATCTCCATGTGTTGTCTCAGTTAACCAAACTAGAATTTGCCCTTTGGATAAAATTGTATCGTAATTATCATTTGTATGGTCAGCTAGGCTTTGCTCAAATTTACGTAAGCATAAATAATGATTTCTTCCCTTTAACAGAGAAGCTGTAACGTTAAAGGGAGCAACTTTTTTTAATAAAGGAATATCTCTTTCAAGTAACTGCTGTTGCAAAGGAATCGTTTTTGTACTAATAATAACAGACTGTTTCTCTTGTTTTGAGAAAAAGGCCGCAGGCAATAAATAAGCCAATGATTTACCTGTCCCAGTCCCAGCTTCAATTAATAGGTGCTGCCTTTCACGAAGTGCTTCAGCGACCATTTCACTCATTTCTTCCTGTCCATCACGTCTTTCGTACGAACCGAAGGCTTTTGCTAAAGAACCTTCTTCACCAAATATTTGTGATTGATACGTTTCAAAATCATCGGTAGTCTCAACATGTTCTCGTTTAACCTCAAAAGGCTTTCGAAAGGCAAGCTGTCGATAATGTTCAATTTCATCGTTTGTTTCTGTTTTTGTTAGTTTATCCCTTATAATACTTATAACAATATCTTCAATATCACTAATCAAATATGAGGTTAGCGGCTCTAATTGTTGTAGTGTTAATAAAGGTAATGATTGAAGCTTTTCTAGAAAGAATAATAATATTTCACCAGTAACTTCTGCATCACTATCTGCTTGATGAGGTCTTTCGTGTGTTATATTTAAAGAGGTAGCTAATTCATTTAACTTATATCCATTTTGCGAAGGCAAAAGAAGACGAGCCAACTCGACAGTGTCGATAAACTGGCCCTCAAATAAAGATAAATTAACTAATTCTAGTTGTTTCTGTAGAAATGATAAATCAAACGCAACATTATGCGCTACAAAAACTGAACCTTCTAACATCGAAAGTAATTCTGGTACTACCTCAGCAAATGATGGTGCATTTATAACCATATGTTCTGAAATCCCAGTTAACCCTTGAATAAACTGTGGTATAGGTTGCTCTGGATTTACAAATGTGGATAGTCGTTCGACAATCTCACCATTTTCTATGGCAACTGCTCCAATTTGAATGATACGGTCCCCTTTTTCTACAGAGTGACCAGTTGTTTCAATGTCAACGACAACATACCTTTGTTTAAGCATTTCTCCACCTCATCGTACAAATCCAACCACAGCTTCATTTTGTTATCTGTTATTAATGAATTTTGTGAACTCGCTCAATCAATGGATGATTCAATATTGATTTACTACTTCCCATTAATACAGCTTGTATTTGTTGATGTTCACCCCATGTCTTTAGTAACCATAAATAAGAAATGAAGATGTTTACATCGGTCGGATTCCTTTCTATTAATGCAGTAAATAATTCTTTAGACTTTGAACGTTCATCTAATAATCCATAATTCCATGCTAATCCATGATTTACGGTATGATCTGTATACCCTAAAGTAACTAAGCGCTTATAACAATGCAAGGCTGCAAGATAATAGCCCAGCCATTCAAATTCATATGCAAGAGCTAGTAGGAATTCTTTTGTTTCTGCTATTTGTAATGCAGACATCCAAGCTTCAAACGCTTTTGTTGGTTGCTCCAACATCGAATAACAACGCCCTAAATAATAATAAGATTCCCCATCTTCTCCTATTAGCTTAATCGATTTCTTAAAATACGGAATAGCTAAATGAGGTTCGTCTAAATTATAGTGGCACATTCCTATATTATACACAACATCAGAATTCATTGTAAGTGACAGTGCTTTCTCATAAAATGTTAACGCCTCATCAAATTGTTGATGCTGAGAATGTAAACAGCCAAGACCAACATATGCAAAATGCTTTTCAATCATAGATGGGCGTAAGTGTAGTAAGTATAGAAATGTTTCTTTAGCTTGATCAAATTTATTCGTATATAATTGAGAAAACCCAATATATAATTGTAATAATTCTTGATGTTTCCAAAATTTGTTTTTCTCTTTCTGGAATTCAACAATTGCATGATCAAACATATTCAGTTTGAAATAAGATGTTCCTTTCGATGTATACGTTGTTACACTTTCATCAACATCATCTATTTCCTCTTCAAGTAAATTCACTTTCTCTTCCATCTCTGCCCATGTATCTAGTGCAAATTCAGTGGCTGTATGAAGCGTTTTTAACTGCTTCTGTTTCTCTTCATCACTTATATATTTATGGGTCTGTTTTAATGACTGGTAAACAGTTTCCCATTGCTTCCTCCATTGTTCCATAAAAAAATCCCCCTCTCATTGGGTCTTTAAAAACAGTCTTCAACCAATAAGAGGGGAATATGCATATTATAATACGGTAGAAGCTGGCTCCGTACCTAACATTTCAACGATTTGATTGTTCTGATCCATTATCGCGACCTTTGGCTCATGCTGTGAGCGCTTTTCTTCAGCAATCATTGCATATGAAATGACAATAATTACATCATCCTTTTGAACTAAGCGAGCTGCTGCTCCGTTCAAACAAAAAACCTTGCTACCACGAGGGCCTGCAATTACATACGTTTCAAAACGAGCACCATTATTATTATTTACAATTTGAACTTTTTCATTTTCTATAATATCGACAGCATCTAATATATCTTCATCAATTGTAATACTTCCAACATAATTTAAATCCGCTTCAGTAACTCTTGCGCGGTGAATTTTTGACTTCATTAGTGTACGAAACATTCTTATTTTCCTCCCTCAATTTAAACAGCCTCTTAGCGGCTTTTCTCTACTTATTTAAAACAAGCTCTATACGTCAAATGTCAAATTGTCAATCAGCCTGGCGCTTGAGTATTTGAGTGCTACGGCAATAATAATTCTGCCTTTAAGCTGTGTAATTTGTTGTAGTTCTGGGTATGTTAACACTTGTACATAGTCTAATTCTCCACTTGTTACGTCAACAATAGATGTTATTATACTTTGAACAACTGTCTCTGTGTTAGATTCACCCTGTCGAATCATATCCTTAGCCTGTAAAAGGCTTTTATAAATAACTGGAGCTTCTTTGCGCTCCGTAGTTGTTAAATTTACATTTCTAGAGCTTTTTGCTAAACCGTCCTCTTCTCTTAATGTATCACAAGGAACGACCTCTACTGCTAAATTAAAATCGCGAACAAGCATTTCAATTACGGCAACCTGTTGAGCATCCTTCATACCAAAATAAGCACGCTCAGGAGTAACAATATTAAATAATTTTAATACAACAGTTGCTACACCATCAAAATGACCTGGTCTGCTCTTCCCGCATAGTACATCTACTCCTTGTGTAACAGCAATTTTCATTGCAGATTCGGAAGGATACATATCAGCTACTTGCGGGAAAAATAAAATATCTACGTTTGCATTTTCAGCCAGTTGTTTATCTCTATCAAAATCCCGAGGATATTTATCGAAGTCTTCATTAGGACCAAATTGTAGAGGATTAACAAATATACTCATGACAACGATATCATTTTCTTTCGTCGCACGATCTACAAGGCTCAAATGACCTTCGTGTAAATAACCCATAGTCGGCACAAACCCAACGGTTTTTCCCTCTTTTTTAAAAGAACCGATTAGTTCTTGTAACAATCCAATTTCGGACACAATTTTCATTTATTTTACTCCCCCATACAAATGACCAAGCTGATCCTCACTCATTGTAAAGGTATGTTTCTCTTCAGGAAAGCTAGAATTTTTCACTTCTTTTACATATTCTTCAATTGCCTGATGAATGATAGGAGTAATATTGTTATATTTCTTTACAAACTTAGGAACAAAGTCGCCACCATAGCCAATCACATCATGGTAAACAAGTACCTGACCATCAGTTTGAGCACCAGCACCAATTCCGATCACTGGAATCGTTAAAACTTCACTAATATATTCAGCAATTTGCTTTGGAACACATTCTAAAACGAGAGAAAATGCTCCCGCTTTTTCAACTGCTTTTGCATCTTCAATTAATTGCTTCGCACTATCCGCATCTTTCCCTTGAACACGATACCCACCTAATACACCTACAGATTGTGGTGTTAATCCTAAATGAGCTACAACAGGGACGCCTGCATTTGTAAGGCTTTCAATAGTTGATATAACTTCTCCATTGCCTTCAAGCTTGACTGCATGAGCACCCGCCTCCTGCATTAAGCGACGAGCATTTGCCATCGTTTCAGAAAGGGACCCATGATACGTAAGAAACGGCATATCCGTTACAACAAATGTATCCTTAGCACCTCTGCGTACAGCCTTCGTATGCAATACCATATCGTCCAATGTAACAGGTACAGTTGAGTCATACCCTAAAACAACCATTCCTAACGAATCTCCAACAAGGATAATATCAACCCCTGCACCTTCTACAATTCTAGCTGATGGTGCATCATACGCTGTAATCATCGCAATTGGCTCTTTGTTTTTCTTCATTTTAGTAAAATCTGTTGTTGTCTTCATTCACGTTCCTCCTTTTCATATCAGAGGAAGATAAATAAACCGACATAATAAAATCCTTCTCTCAACAAAATGGAAAGAAGGATTGTACATACAAAATAACGGTTTAGATCATCCCTCTGTCCTAGTCCCTCATGGATCAAGGCAGAAATTTCTTTTTTTGAGAAAACCATCTAAAGTGATTTTCATAGGTTAAACTTGCTAATGCTTTGAACCAGAAAGAGTGTCATATGGTGTAGTTCCAACAAGGATACTACCCAATAGCTAGAGTATAACAAAAATGATCTAATTTGTGACAATCTTTTTTTAAAAGATTGTTTTTTTACCTTTAGATATTGCAATAAGTGCAGTTCTTATAATTTCTACTTATCGAAAATAAAAGTCATTTCAAACCTTTTAACTCAACTCAATATCAGCTGAATAGATAGGATGAATCGTTCCTTGTGCATCTTCAAGAAGAAGAACACCGTCATTCGTAATCCCTTTGGCATAGCCAATTAAAACACCTTTCACTGTTGTTGCTTTTATTTGCTTACCTAAACTAACTGCATAGGATTCCCAAAGTGGTTTAATAATGTCAAAGCCATGTTCAAGGTATTTAACATATAAACTTTCTAGCTCTTCAAAGATAGAACGAATTAGTGCCGCACGATTTATTTCTTCATTCTTTTCAATACATAATGATGTAGCAATATCACGAATATCTGACGGAAACTGTTCACGTTTGTGATTCACATTAATTCCTATCCCGATAATAACCGAATGAACACAATCTGGTTCTGACTGCATTTCAGTTAGGATTCCGACAATTTTTTTTCCTTTTAACAAAATATCATTAGGCCATTTTATTTCACATTGAAGCCCTGTTGCTTTTTCAATACCTTGTACTACAGCAACTGCTGCTAGTAATGTAAGCTGAGGTGCTTGTTGTGGTGGAATTTGCGGACGTAAAATCAAACTCATATATACGCTTGTCCCCATTGGAGAATGCCAAACTCGCCCGAGTCTCCCCTTCCCCTTCGTCTGCTCGTCACTAATTACGACATGTCCTTCAACAGCGTTTTCTTGAGCAAGACGGTGAGCAAGCTCTTGAGTTGAAGTTACCGACTCCTGAAACGTTATCTCTTTCCCAATCGTATTCGTATGTAACCCAACTTTTATTTCTTGTGGTGAAATCGAATTTGGTCTACTGACGATTCTATATCCTTTTCGCGGAACGGCCTCTAACTCATAACCAGACTTGCGCAATTCTTCAATATGCTTCCATATCGCAGTTCTTGAGCACCCTAATAATTCACTAATTTTCTGTCCTGATACAAATCCATCCTCATGCTCTAGTAAAATTTCTAATAATTTTTGTCTCAATTTACATCCCCCCTTACCTTCAATAATTGTAGGATTTCACTGCGGTTATTGCTGATTTTATTAGATATAACAGCTAACTCTATAAATTGTATGGAATCCTCAATCCATTTACCAGGTACCCTTTGAAATTCTTTTTGTAAGTCATTTCCATTAATGACTAATTCACTTCTGTTTTTTATCGGCAATTGGTCATAGCGAGATATTAAATCCACTGACGGTTCCCCTAGACCCAACTGTGATTTAATTTTCTCCACAGATTGAATTGTTTTAATACCATGCTGATATAAGTCATAATCACTCCATTTATTGGTCATAATAAGAAGAGGTAGCATTTCTCCAACCTTTTTTTGAAGCTTGTTTGACTTTTTGATTATTGTAAGATATTCTTTCCAATTATCTTTCGCAAAGAGATATGTAAGTAAAGTCCAGAACTCTTCTTCATTTGAAAATACAGATGAATCTAAATTACTTAACCATTCTAACCCTTCTACATGTAAAAATGGTATGTATTTATGTAACCCTGTTTCTTTTAGTAAAAGAAGCCCCTTAGTTACATAAGAGCCAGCCATCATTTTCTCAAACTCAGTCACAACTCTCTCAATTGCCACACTATTGAGAAGATAACTTAGCTCAGTTGTTGTTACTTTTGTTTCTGAATGAAGACTAAATCCTAGCTCCGCCACAAAACGAATTCCACGTAAAAGCCGTAAAGGATCTTCTGTAAATCGCTTTACCGAATCACCTACTGAGCAAATCAATTGTTGTTCTATATCACGATGACCTTCAATCGGGTCTATTAATCTAAAGTCCTTATCCATTGCAATAGCATTCATTGTAAAATCACGATGATAAAGGTCCTCTTCAATCGTAATTTTCTCGCTAGCACTAAAATTACTCGAACGATAACTAGTTACTTCAAATGTCTCCTCATTAAACTTAACTATGACAGTACCATGTTCTTTCCCTAATGGAATTACTGAAGAGAAAATTCTAAGTACCTGATCAGCTGTCGCAGAGGTAGCAATGTCTATGTCGTGAATCGGACGGCCTATTAAATAATCACGCACAGACCCACCAACAAAATAAGCTTCATGTCCGTTTTTTTCTAGTTTCTCAATAATATTGATACCCGATTGAAAGTTCTCCTTCATAATATCCGCCCTTACTCTAATGCTTTTTCATAAACATTTTCATAATGCTGAACGATTTTGTCTGAATGGAATTTCTCTTGAACTTGTTGTAATGATTTTTCCGACATCTCTTTATGTAGACTAGAATTACTTAATAACTCAATCGCTCGTTTTGCTATACTATCAATATCACCAACTTCACACGTGAATCCAGTTTTATGATTTAATACTACTTCAGGAATACCGCCAATATTAGTCCCAATGACAGGAACACCACACGCCATTGCTTCAAGAGCAACTAGTCCAAAACTTTCTTTTTCTGAAAGTAGTAGCATTAAATCACTAATTGATAAAATTTCAGCCACTCGCTTTTGATTACCAAGAAATAAAACTCTCTCTTCAATGCCATATTCCTTAACTAGTCGACATGCAACTGTAAGCTCAGGACCATCACCAATGAGTAGTAGCTTTGCTGGTATCTGTTCTTGTATTTTCGCAAAGCTTTTTACAATATCCGATACGCGTTTGACTGGTCTAAAATTTGATATATGTACAATTACCTTTTCATTCTCCTGTATACCATAATCCTTTTTCAACCCTGTCGATTCCTTCTTGAAATACACTCGTTCATCTATAAAATTATATATAGTTTCAATTTCTTTTGTTGTATCAAGAAGAGAATGGGTTTCCTTTCCTAAATCATCTGAAACCGCAGTCACTGCATCTGATTGTTCGATAGCAAAACGTATTAATTCACTTAAAGACGGATCATAACCGAGCACTGTAATATCTGTTCCATGTAAGGTCGTCACAATCTTCAAATGGTCCCCTACCATTTGCTTTGCAAGATAGGCACAAATTGCATGTGGTACAGCATAGTGTACATGCAATAAATCTAGATTTTGCCTTTTGGCTATCTCTGCCATTTTACTAGCTAACGTTAAATCATATGGAGGATATTGAAAGACTGAATACTGATTTACCTCTACTTCATGGTAATAGATATTTGGGTAAACCTTATCTAGACGAAAGGGCACACTTGAAGAGATAAAGTGTATCTCATGCCCTCTTTCAGCTAATAATTTCCCAAGCTCAGTTGCAATAACACCCGAGCCCCCTACTGTTGGATAACAGCTTATTCCTATTTTCCACTTCTTCATTTTCTCTCTCCTAATAAATCGTGAATAAGTAATGGTTCATTTTGTATAAAACCTTCCCCAAATTGTACAGAGACCATTTTCCCAAACAGCTTTTCACGAGATTGAACGGTTTCTATATACCCATTCGTTAATGGTGTATCAACCGATTGTTCCGTTTTGCTAAACTGACTTTCATATGCATGCAAACTAGCTTCCTTCACACTCATGTATTCTGAAATATCAATAATGAAGCTGGGCCTGTCAAAACCATTGATCATATAATGAAACACCTGCTTCACACGATGCGGAGGTAA
Source organism: Bacillus sp. FJAT-45350 (assembly GCF_002335805.1). Taxonomy (NCBI): domain Bacteria; kingdom Bacillati; phylum Bacillota; class Bacilli; order Caryophanales; family Bacillaceae; genus Bacillus; species Bacillus sp. FJAT-45350. Next base: position 1,924,898 of record NZ_NISU01000001.1, read on the forward strand.
AGTAAGTGAATCTATGTATTTTCGAATTCCTGCATTAAAAACCGCCTCTTTGACGATTCGTGCACATTGACCATGATCAGGATGACGATCAATTTCATATGGGACAAACACGAGTTTAGGCTGATATTTCCGAAGCACTGACACAACCTGTGATAATTGTTCGCTATCTCCCGTTAATCCTCGATCAGGAAACTCTAATTGAATACGTCTAGTTAGTCCTAGTATTTCGGCAGCTTTCTTCGCCTCTTCCTGTCTTTGTTCGACTGTTCCATTCGAAGATAATTCAGCTTTTGTTAAATCACAAATTCCAACTTTATAACCTTCCGCTGCATATTTAGCAAGTGTGCCTCCCATTCCGATTTCCACATCATCAGGGTGAGCACCGAATGCTAAAATATCTACTTCGTCTATGTGGTGTTCCATATTACGAGTTTCCTACTTTATTTGTAAATTTACGCCACTCAAACTCCCCACGACTTAAACCATGAATAAGAATTTCAGCAGTTGCCATATTCGTCGCTAATGGAATCGAATGTACATCACATAATCTAATTAGTGCCGTAACATCCGGCTCATGTGCTTGTGCCGTTAAAGGGTCTCTAAAAAAGATAATCAGGTCAAATTTATTTTCTGCTACAAGTGCACCAATTTGTTGGTCACCACCAAGTGGCCCTGATAGAAAGCGTGTAACGTCTAATTTAGTTGCTTCCATAATTTTTGTCCCTGTTGTACCAGTAGCATAGAGCTCGTGCTGTTCTAAAATATGTTTGTAGGCTAATGCAAACTGGATAATTAAATCCTTCTTCTTATCATGAGCGATCAAAGCAATCCTCATTGTCATCACCTACTCAATAATATTTTCTAAACCATACACCAACGTATCAATCTTCATAACCGTCTCAACAGATAATCGAATTCCTGGCATGAAGGATGAACGATGAATCGAATCGTGACGAATTGTTAACGTTTGTCCTTCTCCACCAAAGAGTACAGACTGATGAGCGACAAGCCCTGGCAAACGGACACTATGTATGCGCATCCCCTCAAAATCAGCTCCTCTTGCACCTGCAAGCTCTTCCTTTTCATCCGGGTGTCCTTGTTGTTTAGCTTCTCTTACTTCCGAAATTAACTGGGCCGTTTTGATTGCTGTACCTGAAGGAGCATCTAATTTCTTATCATGATGTTGTTCGATAATTTCAATATCCGGTAAATATTTTGCTGTCATCTGTGAAAACTTCATCATTAAAATAGCTCCGATTGCAAAGTTAGGAGCTATAATTGCACCTAATCCTTTAGATTCTGAAATTTGACGGAGTTCAGTTATGTCTTGATCGGTAAATCCAGTTGTTCCAACGACAGGACGAACCCCATTATCAAATGCTATTTCCATATGCTTACGTCCTACTTTTGGTGTTGTTAAATCAACAAGTACATCAGCTTTGTTTTCAGTAAGACATTTTGACATATCCTCATAAATTTTCACTGGTAAAGCCGGTTGACCTTCGACTTCTTCTAAAAGCTTTCCACCATTTCTTGAATCAACCACAGCCACTAACTCAAAGTGTTCTGTTTCTGATACCATTTTTACTGCTTCTGCTCCCATTTTTCCTCTTGGTCCTGCGATTACTACTTTAATCATTTTTTCAGTCATTGTCTTATTCTCCTTCTTCTATTCTAGTCCAACGGTCTTTATCACGTGTTCTAAATTTCTCCATTACTAAATCAAAAGCCTCTTCTAAATCAATATTTAGTGAGTTAGCGAAACAAATAAGAACAAAAAAGAGATCACCCATCTCCTGCTCCATTGAACGTTCTTCTTCGTCAGACTTTTTTGGTTTTTCTCCATAGTAATGATTAACTTCCCGAGCAAGCTCCCCTAACTCTTCTGTCATTCTTGCAAGCATTGCTAGCGGGCTAAAATACCCTTCTTTAAATTGACCTATGTGTAAGTCAACTTCCTTTTGTAAATCCTCTAAGCTTCGACTCTCTCTAGACATTTTGATCACCTCACCTCTTCACTATGACACATAACATGTTTCTAGTTTGAATTAATCGTCCAGTTATTGCATACTCTACTTGTTCATGTTAGCTAATTAGAGGAGATTTGACAAATATTTATCTAGTTTGCTGATAATTTTCTTATCTATTATAATATAATCTGCACTATGTAGTACCAAAAGGGTAAAATATTTCATAAAGTACTGCCTAAAATATAAATATTAAAAAATTTAAAGGACTTGGTTAAGATGCCGTATCGTTTAAAGCTCAAAAATATTATTTTTATTTTAATTGGGTCAGCCATTCTATCTTTTGGTTTAGTCTATTTTAATATGCAAAATAACCTTGCTGATGGTGGATTTACTGGAATTACACTTATCTTATTTTTTATCTTTAATTTTGACCCTGCTATTTCTAATTTACTATTAAATATCCCAATATTTTTTATAGGTTGGAAGATATTAGGTAAAACTACATTCATTTATACTCTCATCGGTACATTAGGAGTTTCATTATTTTTATTTATATTTCAAAAGTACGAAGTCGTATATATCCCTTTACACGACGATCTTACTTTAGCAGCCTTGTTTGCTGGTGTATTTATCGGTGTAGGTCTCGGGATTGTGTTCCGTTATGGAGGTACGACAGGTGGAGTCGATATTATAGCCAAATTAGGATTTAAATACATCGGCTGGAGTATGGGTAAAACAATGTTCATCTTTGATGCTTGCGTTATTGCTTCATCGCTATTTTATTTAAATTATCGTGAAGCGATGTATACGCTACTAGCTGTCTTTATCGCTGCAAAAGTAATAGACTTTATGCAACAAGGAGCGTATTCAGCGAAAGCATCATTTATTATTTCTGATAAAATACCAGAGATATCTTCTGCCATTTTAAGAGAAATGGACCGAGGAGCTACTGTATTAAAAGGAAAAGGAAGCTTTACTGGCGTAGATAAGGATGTACTATACTGTGTTGTTGGTCGAAATGAGCTTATGCGTTTAAAAAACCTAGTCGAACGATACGACCCACATGCCTTTGTGACAGTAAATGATGTACAAGATGTGATTGGAGAAGGATTTACACTAGATGAGAATAAGAAACCGATAGAACCATGAGTATTAGAACAATGCTGAATTATGGATTGTTAGTTATGAATTAATGTACAAAAATAGCTAATTGCCATTTTGTTTTGCTTTTCTCATTCATAATTCATCACTCATAACTCGTCATTAATAAGAAAAAGAGAAATCCAAATGGATTTCTCTTTTTCTTATTAATCGTCGCTGTTCATTCCGATATACATTAGTATGAAACGAACTAGCTCTAGAAGTGCAACTAGCGCTGCTGCTACGTATGTTAATGCTGCTGCATTAAGTACTTTTTTCGTGTCACGTTCTTCCTCATTACGAATAACTCCAGATGATACTATTTGATGCATGGCACGATTTGATGCATCGAATTCAACTGGTAGTGTTACAAGTTGGAAAAGAACTGCTGCTGCCATTAATACAATACCTAGTAAAAGGAAGCCAGAACTTCCTAACAATATACCTGCTAAAATAATAAAGAATGATGCGTTTGAACCAAAGCTTGCTGCTGGTACTAGTGCTGAACGGAAACGAAGGAATGCATATTCTTCAGCATCCTGCATTGCGTGTCCTACTTCATGAGCTGCTACTGCTGCACCAGCAACTGATGTGCCATGATAGTTCTCCGTAGAAAGGCGAACCACTTTAGAACGCGGGTCGTAGTGATCAGTTAATTTCCCTCCAACCTCTTCTATACGAACATCATAAAGTCCATTTTCATCCAAGATTTTTCTTGCTACTTGTGCACCTGTCATACCTGAAGAAGCAGGTACTTGTGAATACTTCTTATAGGCTTTCTTTACTTTCATTTGAGCCCAAATAGGTAGACCGATAATAAGTGCAAAATAAATTAAAATTTCCATACTGACGTTTCACCTCGATGTACACTTTTTCCTATTATATTATATAGATAATCAAGAAAAGTCAATGTTAAAGCTTTTTTGGGGAAGACACCTATTCATTTCTATCTTCTACCTTTACCCTCTTCTTTTCAGCCTTATACTTTTTGTACCCAACATAAGATAATGAAGTTAGAATCATACCTCCTATTGTTAGCATAACCCAAAGTAATGAAGGATCTGCACTATCTTTTTGAACTCTTTCATACATTTGAATGAAGTCCTCTTCTAATGAATCTAAATGCTCAATTCTGGACTTGTCAGCAATAAATTCAGTACGGTAACGATTAATAAATTGTATATGTGCTTCAATTCTTTGAAATTGGTGAGGCTGTAAATCTAACATGATCGCAGGTCTAATCATTTGATATTGTCTTAAAAACTGATTCGTTTCATGTTGAAATGCTTGTGAATCTCCTTCTTTTGCAGCTTGTCTCATTTGTTTAATTGACTTCATTACCATATCTTGTGAGTTTAGCCAAAGTGGATTGTGTTCAGTCGTTAACGCATCAATCGCTAAACGTAATTCCATTACTAATAATACTCTTTCGTCTTTTCCTAATGAAACCGCATTTACAGCACCCATCGCTTCATTAAAACTGTTTGTTACGACTCTTAAATCATTCATCGAAATAGATGTATCATCAAAATTAATAGAAAGAAATTGTTTCGAGAAATAATTCATTAATTGCTTAGCTTCTTCTAATTTTTCTTCTCGTACAAGCTGCAATATTTTATCTGACGTCTGATTCAGTTCTTTCCATTTATTTTCATCTACTCCATTTTCAGCACTAACAGAAAAATTCATTGATAAAATAAGTACTATTGCAAGAATTAACGCACGCATACAACCGTCCCTCCTCTTTCTTCTAATCTATTCCTATGAAGAAATGGACAAGAGTAGACCAGAAAAGGGACAAGTTTTTTAATATAATAAGTCGCTTTTTCTTTACACTATATCAAGCTTTAAACGTTCCTTCCTAACTCCTAAAAGATAAACAATTGCTAATGAAAATATACTCAACCAGAATGTAAAGTAACCTATATGTGCTACATACTCATTAAGACTACTTGAAACCCATGGATGCATCATATATACATAATCAATTACATCATTATGAAGAGTCCATACAGCGACTACTAATAAATGCCACACTTTTATCCGATAAAATGGCGCATACAAAACTGCCTGTAAGGCCATCCCAAAATGTGAAGCAATTAACATATAATTTTGCCAACCTAATGTAGCACCAGCTACACCAGCTGCTACATTCATAACAACAGCCCATAGCCCATACTTAATTAATGTAACTGCCGCTAACGCCTCTAGTAATCCTATATTTCTTCCAGCAAGAAATGCCAAAATGACAAATAAAAAGAACAAACTTGCCGTTGGACTATCAGGAACAAAAAGTAGAAAATGTGAGGGCGTAATGGTCAATTGTCCTACATACCACCAGTAGCCATAGAGTGTCCCAAAAAAATTAATGATAAATAATGTGGCTAATACCCATCTCTTTTTAAAAAAAGATAAAACAGAAGTCATTTTTTCTTTTCCTTTCTTAGAACACATATTCAACCATCTTTAAAAAATTAATCGTATTTCTATTCTTTCTTATGAACATTGTCTCATACTAAAATATGTAAAATACTAGAAAAGAAGGCTAGTAAAAAGAGCTGACTATAAAGTCAGCTCTTCCTCTTATTCTGCCGGATCGTGTCCGTCATTTTCGATAAATTCCGCTAAGACTCTTAGCTCTTCATCAGAACCACTGAAAGTACCACCTGGCATTGTACCGCGACCATTAGTTACGATATCTACTACTTCATCCGCCGTTAAGCCAGTACCAATTAAAGTTGGATAAGATCCACCTTCCATTTGGTTACCATGACAGCCTATACAAGCCATCTGCTGTGAATAGATTTCAAAACCATGTGCAGATTCATCAATGTCTACTTCAACAATCGCACCTTGTTGTGCTGCTGCTTCCCAGTCATGCTGGTCTACAGATTCCCAAGTTAAGTAAATTGTCGCAATAACTGCAAGAAGCATTAAACCACTTGCAATTGGACGTCTTCCTGGTTTTCTTTCTTTCCCAGTATCTAACCAAGGTGCTAATAATAGCGCACCAAAAGCTAATCCAGGAATAACTACAGCTCCAATTACAGTATAATCACCAGCTGCATACGGATATTTTAGAAGCTGATACAAGAATAAGAAGTACCAGTCAGGAAGTGGGATGTACCCTGAATCCGTAGGATCTGCCATACGCTCTAAAGGTGCAGGATGTGCAACCGTTAAAATTAAATAACCGATCAAGAATACGGCCCCTACCATCCATTCCTTTAAAAGAAAGTTTGGCCAAAAAGCTTCCGTTTTACCTGGATACTCAGAGTAATCCTTTGGAATATTTGGCTTTCTATTGTTCGCAGTTACACGAGAATCTCCTACGAACTTCATACCTTTTCCACGATGCATCGGTTTCCCTCCTTTATTAGATTATCTTAATTTTATAGTGGTCCAGAAATACCTTGCTTACGAATCATGAAGAAGTGAGCCCCTAGTAACCCTAATAGCGCCCCTGGTAAGAAGAATACATGAATCGCAAAGAAACGTGTTAATGTTTGCGCACCAATAATTTCTCCACCGGCTAAAAGAGTTTTAGCAAATGGTCCAATTAGCGGTACAGCTTCAGCAATTTGTAAACCTACAACTGTTGCGAAGTAAGCTTTCATATCCCATGGTAATAAGTAACCTGTGAAACCAAGGCCTAACATTACGAAGAAAATAAGTACACCTACAACCCAGTTTAATTCACGAGGCTTTTTATAAGATCCTGTAAAGAATACACGTAACGTATGTAAAAACATCATTACGATTACCAAACTAGCTCCCCAGTGGTGCATACCACGTACAATTACACCGAATGCTACTTCATTTTGTAAGTAGGCAACCGATTGGTAAGCATTAATAATATCTGGTACATAATACATTGTTAAAAACATTCCAGATAAAATCTGGATAACAGTAACAAAGAATGTTAACCCACCGAAACAATACACAAAAGCAGAAAAATGATGTGCAGGGTTAACATGCTCTGGAACTTCATGGTCAGCAATATCTCGCCACATAGGCGTAATATCCAGACGTTCGTCTACCCAATCATAGATTTTTTGTAACATTAATTACGCCCCTCCTATACTTGTGGATTTGCTCTTCCTAAATAAATTGTTCCATCCTGCACTTCAAGGTCAAACTTGAAAAGTGGTTGTGTTGGCGGTGTTCCTGGAACATTCGTCCCGTCCATTTCAAAGGCACCATAATGACATGGGCAGAAGAAACGGTTAGGATTATCTGCATTTACATCCCAGTCTACTGTACAGCCTAAATGTGTACAAACTGGTGATAACGCAATAACTTGGCCATCTTTTTCATAGATCCAAGCAGATCTGGTTACATCAGACGTGTACCAAGCATCAACTTGTTCAAATGTAAAGTCAAAACGTTGTGGCTCATTCGTAATATCACTTACTTGAGCAACAGGTACGAAATCTTGATCAGCACCAACCTTTAAAGCTGGGTCTAAAGCAAAACGAGCCATAGGCATTAACATACCGGCAGCCATGAAGCCACCAACACCTGTTAGTGTGTAGTTTAAAAATTGACGTCTTGAAACTTTGTGTTCTTTTTCGCTCACTATCTTTCCCCCCCTACGTTGTAAGTTAAGTCCATCCGGACTAAATTAACACATATTATACTAGGACATACCCATGATAGCCTAATTTAACTTCGACTGTCAATCTTTTGACGAAGCAATTAAGTCCGATTTTATATCGTTTTACCTATTTTGCCACTTGTTTGTCAAAATAGGTAGAAGCTGCTTGATTTGATCTGATATTGTTTGTACCTTATATTGCTGTTCCATGTGTTCTAAAGGGATTGTCGGAAGCCATAATAGCATGTCCTTTAAATCTGACTCTACTGCTTTCCATTCTGAATCCGATGTTAAATAGACAATATGAGATACGCCATTTTGTTCTAATTCATTACTCCATTTTAAAAGCCTCATTATTCTTTCTTCCTGAGATTCAGATTTCAAATATGTAAAGGAAGGGAATTGAATTACTCGACCTCGAAACTGCCTCTCTAACTCATCAGTTATTATTGAAATAAACTCCCCCATTGAAACAGTAGACTTAACATCTTTTTCCCATGAAATAGGTACTAATGGAATTAATGCAGTATCTACATATTCTTTCGCTTGCAAATACATATCAATCTCTTTTGCTTGCCACTTCATTAGCCACTCTCCTCGTTTCTTATATATTATCTAAATCCACTACTATTCTATATGAAAAAGGAAGGGGAATACAAATTGAATTATGAATTATGAGTTATGAGTTATGAATTGCTAATTGCTAATTGCTAATTGCTAATTGCTAATTGCTAATTGCTAATTGCTAATTGCTAATTGCTAATTGCTAATTGCTAATTGCTAATTGCTAATTGCTAATTGCTAATTGCTAATTGCTAATTGCTAATTGCGCGGCTGATAAATCAGCCGCGGCAATTAGCAAAAGCTGTTTCTAGCTTTGCTAGAACATCAAAAGCCTTTAATTTGCAATTTGCAATTCTACATTAATTAACCATTTACAATTAACCATTCACCTTTCACAAATAAAAAAGCCCCAGGTTCCCCGAGGCCACTGAAAAAGTCTCTATATTATAAAAAAAAGATATAGTACCTCAAAATTTGAGAGTGCTATATCTTTTTTACTGTATAATTAAATTATCAAATTCGAGTGGGTGGATACATTGATTCAACATCAACAAGTAAATTTAAGTCCTTATATGGCGATTTATGACATAGTCGTACCGAAAGATAATGTTTTGAGAAAAATAAATGACTTAGTCGATTTTTCTTTTGTATATGAAGAATTAGTAGATAAATATTGCCTTGATAATGGGCGTAATGCGATCCATCCTATTCGCATGTTCAAATACTTATTATTAAAATGTATCCACAACGTATCCGATGTTGATATTGTCGAACGCTCAAAATATGATATGTCATTCAAATATTTTTTAGATATGGCGCCAGAAGATCCAGTTATTGAGCCAAGTTCCTTAACGAAGTTTCGAAAACTGCGATTAAAGGATGTAAATTTATTAGACATGCTAATCAATAAAACGGTTGAGATCGCAATCGAAAAAGAAATTATAAAAAGCAAATCTATTATTGTAGATGCTACCCATACCCAGTCTCGTTACAATCAAAAATCAGCCAAAGAAGTGCTGGTTGATCGGTCTAAAAACCTAAGAAAGACGATTTATCAAGTAGATGAAACAATGAAAAGTAAATTTCCAACCAAGACAACATCAGATGTATTAGAAGATCAAATTGAATACTGTGAAAAGCTGATTAAAGTCATTGAAAAAGAAGAGGTTATTTGTGAATTCCCCAAAGTAAAAGAAAAATTAAACCTGCTTAAAGAAACTGTGGCTGATGATATTGAACATCTACAATTATCCAAAGATGAAGACGCAAAAACAGGACATAAAACAGTGGACTCCTCATTCTTTGGTTACAAAACACACATAGCCTTAAGCGAAGAAAGAATTATTACTGCGGCTGTTGTTACAACTGGAGAAAAGAATGACGGAAAGCAATTAGAAACCTTAATTGAAAAAAGTATGGAAGCTGGTATGGAAGTTGATACTGTGATTGGTGATGCCGCCTATTCAGAAAAAGGGAATATTGAATATACAAAAACAAACGAAATGAAGTTAATAGCTAAACTCAACCCTGTTGTCACACAAGGTAACCGAAAAAAAGAAGACGAATTTGAGTTTAATAAAGATGCTAGTATGTATGTTTGTAAGGCTGGACATATGGCTATTAGGAAAGCACGAACTGGAAAAAAAGGTGTAGCCACAAATCAAACACACACATATTACTTTAATGTAGAAAAATGTAAGGTATGTCCTATAAAAGAAGGATGTTATAAAGATGGAGCTAAAAGTAAGACTTATTCTGTGAGCATTAAATCGAATATACACAAAGAACAAATAGCCTTTCAAGAAAGCGATTATTTTAAAGAAAAATCAAAAGAAAGATATAAAATTGAAGCAAAAAACAGTGAATTAAAACACCGACACGGGTATGATGTAGCATCATCTTCGGGTCTTATTGGCATGGAACTACAAGGAGCTATGTCGATATTTACAGTTAATTTGAAAAGGATTTTGAAGTTAATAGGTTAACTAAATGAAAAATTTAGCTCTACATAAAATAAAAAAGAGACGAATACACCCATTTAATGGATATAATTTCGTCTCTTTTTTATTTCTCATTCTTTCGTCTCAAAAAACGGAAGTTTTTCAGTGGCCTCGGTTCCCCCGAGGCTACTCTTCATTTAACTGCTTTGTTAGTTTATAAAATTTGTCCATATCATTTTCGTCTAAGGCTTTATCTATTTCTTCCTTTAAACGTTGTTTTGTATAGTTTGTTGTGACCTTGTCCAAAAACATTTCCGCTACAAGACCATCTACCGTCGTCATTTCATGATGGTCTGGAATGAACGGATTATCTTCAAGTACCGCAATGTAATGGGGATTTGTTCTTGAACCTTGAAAATTCAACTGAATATAAATAGGTTCTTCATTGTTTAATCGAATATCATGAAAAGCTTTTTCTGCATCCATCGATACATGCTGTTGCTTATGAAAGCAAAAGGCTACATTATCTACATCAGTAGTAGAAATAAGTAATGCTCGTGGACAATATTCAGCTTTTTCAACAAAATGAACATTTTCCATGATTCCATCATCACTTACTAAATAATTCAACAGCCACGCGCATTCTCTACGCTTTAATTGATATGCATTCAAAAACCACCTAAGAAAATCTTTCTTTTCAATGACAGAAATAATGCTACTCATTACAATCCCTCCCACATCAAAAAATTTCTCATGTCTATAGGCTATACATTAGAAGAAGGTAAGGGATGTAGCCTAAATAACTCTCAGACTACATACAATCAAGCTGTTTAAAAACTTCTTTTCTTCAACAACCTCTATGTAAGTAATTCGTTGTTGTATACTATATTCCCTTTATTTAATTCCACTTTTTCAATAGAATAAACTTATAAAACAACTTTTTAGTAGTTCTGTTCTAATTCTGTTATAAACTCACTTATATGAATACGACCCTTATCTAGAGTAAGTGCTTTAGTAAGTTCTACTATTGCTCTGTCCCTCTCACCCATCTCTAACAAAAAGTGACCGTACTCTTCCAAAAAGTCTGGGTCGTGTTGGAATTGACTTTGTATTTCTTCATAAATGACAGAAGCTTTTTCATAATCATCCTCTTCTTTAAGAGCACTAGCTTCATACCAATCGAGTAAAGGATCCGTCTCACCAAAATCCTTAATATGAGAAACTAATTCTAACAAATCTTCGTATTTCTCCTCATGCTTCAAATAAGCTGCTAATGTTCTCACTGCCTCAAAATGAGAAGGGTTTATCGCGATTACTTTTCGTAAATAGTCTTCCCCTTTTTCAGGGTCTTTCATTTTAAACGATAATTTACCTGCATGAACATATAGCTCTTCATTATACTCATCGACCTTCAAACCGTCTTCTAATACAGTCATCGCTTTATCTAGGAAGTGCTCAGCCTCATAAGCTTTGGCTAAATAAGGGTAAAGGCTACTAAATTCATGGTCCATTTCCTTGACTATCTTAAATTGTTCAATCGCTAACGGGAACATTTCTAATTGATAGGCAGTATAAGCGTAACCAAATACAGCAGACATCTCTGTTCTTTCCTTAAGTCCCTTTTCATAATACCCCAATGCATCCTCAAATTGACCAGTTGCACTATACGCCTCTGCCAAACACAGGTTAATACTTACATGCTCAAATGTTTCTCCAGATTGAAGAACTTTTTTAAAGAATTGAATACTTTTGTTATAGTCTCCACGTTCTAAATAAAACTGTCCTAACCCGTAAGCTATAATGGGCTCTTCTGGTGCAAGCTTTGATGCAAATAAAAGCTTTTGTTCAGCTACTTCATCTAATCCTTGCATTTGATATAAATCAGCAAGTAATAACTGTCCTTGTAAAAATGCTGGGTCTTCCTCTTTAATTTCAAGAAGCATTTCAATCGCTTCATCTTCTTCCCCAAGGTCAATTAATAACTCAGCTGCAAATGCATATAAACTTCCCTCATCTGGATAGAGCATTAACAATTCATCAATTATATTTTTCGCCTTATCGATATGTCCTAATTCAAAATATGTTTCAGCAATTGTATATTTTGTATCGTGATTTGCATCTTGTTCAATGTTTTCTAACATTGCTAATCCTTTTTCTACTTCCCCAGCCTCAATTAATTCAAATACTTTGTTTACTTGCTGCATCAAAGTGCCTCCCCATCGTTAACATCTAAAATGAATGTATCACAACATGTATACCTGTTCAAATTAGAGGCATCTTAGTTGGTTAGTTGGATGACACTGTAATTAATTCCCTATAAAACAAGACTTCAAACAATCAGTATAAATTTTTAATAAAAAAGAGCATTTTTATACGCATCTTCAATCGTTACAAAATGTCCGGGCAATTGTATAACATATTCCTTACCAAAACCTGGCTTAGCATAAATTCTATTGCCAGCCTTTACAATCTTTCCACGAATCACAACCACTTCTGGGTTTTCTTCTTTACCATATTTAAACTCTTTTTTACTGTACAAATTATAGTCAACATCACTCCCAGTAATTAGCTCGCCTTTAATAGGGAAAAGGCCCATTCTTTTAATTAATCTTTTTGGGTAAGGAGTTAATTCATTCGGAAGGAGCTCAGATGTAGGAATGCGGTATGAACGGGACAAGCTATACCACTGCTCTCTTAATCGTCGTAGTTCCTTTGATTTTAATTGAAGGGAACTGTAATCAGGAATAATTAATATTTGATAGTTTAGCATTGCTTCTTTTAAACGAGGCCATTGAATCTCATTTAACTCATCAATGGATTCTAATTTTACAGTAATCATTGGAACCTTTTCTCGTTTGCATTTCCTAATGAAGGTGGGGGTCAGTGCTTTCGCTCGAGTGGAAACACATACGACAAAATCAATACTACTATTTATCATCTTATGTCTTGCCTTTCGTATACTTTCTTTCAATTGGCTTTCATAACGTACATGACTAAATGTTATAACTGTAGTGCACCCTTTAGAAATTAATAATTCCATGCGCTTCTTATATTCGTCCCATTTAGAAATTTCTAATATAGTTAAATCATGCATAATATGTCCAGGAGTTAAAATAAAACCTTCAGCGTTCACTCTTAAATACTTTAGTTTATCCATACTTTCATTTACATAAGAGACTGAGGAATCCTGAATAAAAAAACTTTTCTTTCTTACAAAATCTTCTTCCTGCTTCTCCACTCTATCCAAAATGTATTCCATGGCCTTTTTCCCTCCCTAGTATTTTCAACTTAGCTTCTATGGCAACCTAAAATCTCTTTATAGAGACAAGCTATGCTATAGGATAAGAGAAAATGACAAAAAAAAACGCCTAACCAGAAAACGAAAACGCTTTCATAATCAGGCTTAGCAAGATGCTAAAAGTGTATTAGTATGGATAGGAGTGGAGAGAAACCATACGCTTAATTTTTATTATAAACTTTTCCAACAAAAAGTCAACGATATATTCAGAAATTTTAGTTATGGATTAAATTTCAAAGTGACACGGCTAATTACTCAGCCGTGTCCGAAATTTATTTATCCAAGCTTTCCAGGTGTTCAAAAAATGACGGATAAGAAACTGCAATCGCTTCACTGCCTTCAATAGTGACTTCTCCATCTGTTAAACAACCAGCAACTGCTAATGTCATACCAATACGGTGATCGCCGTGACTGCTAGTTACCGCTCCAGTAAGAGACGATCCCCCTTCGATGATCATTCCATCATCAGTTGCTCTAATCGATGCACCTAATTTTTTTAATTCACTTACGACCGTATCGATTCTATTCGTTTCTTTCACCTTAAGCTCTTCCGCATCTTTTATAATCGTTTGACCTTCAGCCTGTGTTGCTAACAGGGCAATAACAGGAATTTCATCGATTAATCTTGGAATGATATCACCACTAATCTCTACCCCTTTTAAACTAGATGTTGAAATCTTTAGATCAGCCACCGGTTCACCATTCGCCGTTCTTTCATTTGTGATTGTTAATGATGCTCCCATTTTTTGCAGTACATCAATAATACCTGTTCTTGTTGGGTTAACTCCTACATTTTTTAATGTAATCTGACTATTAGGTACAATAGCACCTGCCACTAAGAAAAAGGCCGCTGATGATATATCACCTGGCACAATAACATGCTGTGCTGTTAATTCCTGTCCACCTTGAACAGAGACAGTCAACCCATCCCTCTCGACAGTAGCACCAAAGGCTTCTAGCATACGTTCAGTGTGATCCCTTGAAAGATGTGGTTCTGTTACTTTCGTTTCTCCAGTACTGTTCATACCTGCAAGTAGAATCGCTGACTTCACTTGCGCACTAGCTACTTTGGATTGAAAGTGAATTCCTTTTGTATTACCGCCACGTATGGAGAGAGGGGCTAAATCTCCTGAGTTTCTACCATCAATTTGCGCTCCCATTTCTCTAAGAGGAACAGTTACACGAGACATAGGTCTCTTACCAATTGACTCATCCCCAATGACAACTGAATGAAAAGGCTGTGTTGCTAAGATTCCAAGCATTAATCTTGTTGTGGTCCCTGAATTTCCAACATCTAAAATGTCACAAGGCTCCTGTAAGCCAAACCAGCCTTTTCCTTCAACTGTTACTCTGTCTTCTGTCTGCTCAATTGATACTCCAAGCTTTCTAAAACAAGCAATTGTACTTAAACAATCTTCTCCAGGTAAAAATCCTTCAACCGTAGTTGTTCCATTAGCAAGAGCACCAAACATGACCGCCCGATGAGAAATCGACTTGTCCCCAGGAACATTTAATTCCCCTATTAGCCCTTGTTTGGCTTTATTTACTGCTTTCGTTACCATCTTAGACTCACTCCATTATATATGTCTCATATAATTCTTTTTCTAAAATGTTCTTACCTTCATTCCTATCCTCTGATGAGCGGAAACTTAGGCGAAGAACCCCCATGATATCTTCTCTAGTTTCGATGATACGTATATTTGTAATACTTATATTTGCTTTTGCCAAAATACCCGTCACATCGGAAATAACACCAGGGTGATCAGGTACATCGACATACAAATCATAAAAGGCTGGAATAGCCCCTTTCTTATGTATAGGCAATCCATCACGAAATTGCTTAGCTTCTTCAAAGTATCGATGTATATTTTCGTCATCCGATTGCTCTATTAGCTTTTGAACATAGCTCATTTCTCCCTGCCATTTTTCTAATAGGGAAAGCAAGCTATCTTTGTTATGGAGAAGTATATCTCGCCACATTACAGGACTTCCCGATGCAATACGTGTAATATCACGGAATCCCCCCGCAGCTAACCTTGAAACAAGTGGGTCTTTCTCTTCTATTTTCGCAACTTGATGAACGAGGCTTGCAGCAATAATATGAGGAAAATGACTAACCGCACCTGCTAAATCATCATGCTGCTCCGGTGTCAATTCAATGAATTTTGCCTTTGTGCCCTTCAGCCAATTTTGCAGTTGGATGACTCTTCTGCTATCAGTCTCTTCGGTTGGCGTTAATATATAGAAGGCATTTTCAAATAAATGAGCTCTTGCAGCTTCTACACCACTTTTATGTGAACCAGCCATCGGATGTCCACCAATAAAGCAAATGTCTTTCTCTTCAAGGCATCTTGATTTTTCAAATATACGCTTTTTTGTACTACCTACATCAGTAATAATCGCTCCAGGCTTTAAGTCAAACGTCATTAATCGTTCTAACAACTGTTCTGTTTTTGTAACAGGTGTAGCTAAAATAATTAAATCAGCATCCATCACACCATCTTTAATCGAATCTGCAACTTCATCAACGACCTTAAGAGATAAAGCCATCTTCACTTGGTGTTCATCTATATCATAACCTGAGATGACAACATCATGCTCTCTCTTAATAGCTAAAGCGATTGAACCACCGATAAGTCCTAAACCAATAAAAAAAACCTTACGCTTTGACACTCCATATCCCCCTAACCACTCTGTTCTTGATAGGTTATCCAAAAAGTTCGGGAAGAAGCTGATTCGTTAAGAATCCCAGCCCCTCTCCCGTTGTCCTCCTTTTTGAACATATATGAAAATACTAAAAAGGAAAAGTGGTCCTTTTTGAGCTAACTCTTATTGAAGATTTATTATTGAGGGGAAACCGTAGCTTCTTCTAATAGACGAGTTAGTTCATTAATAATTCCATCGTTTTCTTCTTTACTACCTACTGTAATTCGTGCACATGTCGGGAAGCCTAATGCTTCTCCAGAACGAATAATGTACCCTCGGCTTAATAAATAATCAAACACCTCATTACCCGGACGTTCAAAATCAATTAAAATAAAGTTTGCTTGTGTAGGGTAGTATTTAAGATTATGCTTTTCACAGAAATCAACATACTGCTTAATTCCTTCTACATTTTTATCATAACAATCTTTAATAAACTCTTGATCATCTAATGCTGCCATCGCTGCAACATGCCCAAACGACGTTGTATTAAATGGCGGGCGTACTGGATCAAGCAACGAAATTGTAGACGCTTGTGCTACGCCAAACCCTACTCTTAATGCA
Source organism: Bacillus sp. FJAT-45350 (assembly GCF_002335805.1). NCBI lineage: Bacteria > Bacillati > Bacillota > Bacilli > Caryophanales > Bacillaceae > Bacillus > Bacillus sp. FJAT-45350. The sequence continues at coordinate 1,941,674 of NZ_NISU01000001.1, forward strand.
GCTAATCCATATGCTTTTGAGAAAGTACGTAATACCATTAGATTCTCGTACTTTTCAATAAGAGGAATTGTCACTGGAAAATCCTCTGCAGTTACATATTCATAGTAAGCCTCATCAGACACAACTAATACGTGTTTAGGAACTTGCTCTAAGAATTCTAGGAACTCCGTTTCGTTTACATACGTACCAGATGGGTTATTTGGATTACAAACCCAAACAATACGAGTATTTTCATCAATTGCTTCTAACATAGCAGCTAAATCATGTACCCCATCTTTTGAAGGGATTTCGCGAATTTCTGCACCTTCTATTACTGCATTTAATTTATATTGGGAAAATGTTGGATATGCTGTAACTGTATTCAGTCCTGGTCGTAAAAACGTACGACATAAGAATTGAATAATTTCATCTGAACCATTTCCAAACACTAATTGTTCTTTTTTTACACCGACAAATTCTGCCACTTTATCACGTAATTCACCTGCATAGCCATCAGGATATAGTGCAGTATTTGATACAGTATCACTAATTGCCTTTTGTGCTAATGTAGATGATCCGAACGGGTTTTCATTTGACGCTAGCTTCACTACTCGTTCAAGACCGAATTCACGTTTAACTTCTTCAATTGGTTTTCCTGGCTTATAAGATGGTAAGCCAATTAGTTGTTCTTTTGCTTTCATAAACTTTAGCACCTCACATATAGGATGTATGTGTCCAAAAAAGAAAGACAATTGTAAAGGGCAGCTTAGGATGTATTCACGTATACTCTAGTAAATTACTAGTCTTAAAAATACAAAACCATTAAACTTAGCTTTATTGCCAGAATTTTTTGAACTTCTTATTTAAGTATTCTACCATTATATGCTATGTTACGAAGAAATCAAAGACTCAATATATCTTTTTATTTTTAATAATCCTTCTTTTCTGTTTTTTTCATTTATTAACAATTCTTTATTCTGTTCAACAAGCCGAATAATCGCGCTTCCAACTATGATTCCATCACAATACGGAGCTAATGCTTCCACTTGTTCTCGTTTACTTATTCCAAAACCAACTGCAATCGGAGCAGTTGAATGTTTACGAACTGTCGATAAAAAGTCATACACTTTATCATCAAAATGATCCCTTACACCTGTTACTCCTAATGAAGAAACACAGTATAGGAACCCCTCGGCTTGCGATGCAATCATTTCAATACGAGCATTAGATGTGGGAGCAACGAGGGATATATATGATATTTGGTTATCGTGACACATCTGACGTAGGCTTTCACTTTCTTCATGTGGTAAGTCAGGAACGAGCAGACCGTCCACTCCATACTTTGCTGCTTCCGCAATAAACCGTTCTTCTCCAAATTGAAGGAGAGGATTATAATAAGTAAAAACTACGACAGGTATTGTTAACCCTCGTTCTCTCATTTTTGGTACAAGACCCATCGCATTTTCTAGAGTTGTACCATTTGCTAGAGCTCGTTTTGCCGACTCTTGAATGACTGGTCCATCTGCTAAAGGATCAGAATATGGGATTCCTAATTCAATTACGTTTGCCCCTGCTTCCTCAAGTATGAGAGCTAACTCAATCGTCACATCAGGATGAGGATCTCCAGCCATTATAAATGGTATAAATAAATTTCGCTGGTCTTTCACACATGCTTCAAAACGTGGATTACTCACTTTGATCACCTCTGAAATGCTTCATTAATGTATGAACGTCTTTGTCACCACGACCTGATAGACAGATTAGAATGGATTCACTAGGATTTAGTTTAGGGGCTCTTTTAAATGCTTCTGCTAATGCATGAGCTGATTCAATAGCTGGGATAATCCCTTCTTTTTCAGATAATAGTTTCAGAGCGTCTAATGCTTCTTTATCTGTTATTGACTCATATTTAACCCTACCAGTGCTTGCTAGGTGAGCATGCTCTGGTCCTATTCCAGGATAATCTAACCCTGCTGAAATTGAGTATGGTTCTATAATCTGTCCAACTTCATCTTGAATTAAATACGTCAGAGAACCATGAATAACTCCTTTGCTCCCCTTCGTAATCGTAGCAGCATGTTCAGTTGTATTTACTCCCTTTCCAGCTGCTTCAACTCCAACAAGTGAAACAGGGTCTTTTAAAAATGGGTAAAACATGCCAATCGCATTACTTCCTCCACCTACACAAGCAATTATCTCAGTAGGCAGTACTCCTTCAAGCTCGATAAATTGTTTTCTTGCTTCATCACCAATAATGCGTTGAAATTCACGAACCATTTTCGGATAAGGATGTGGCCCTACTACAGAACCAATTAAATAGAAGGTATCATCTGCGTGAGACACCCAATAACGAATTGCCTCATTTGTTGCATCCTTTAACGTTTGGCTTCCTGATGTAGCTGGAATGACTTCTGCACCTAACAACTCCATCCGAAACACATTTAATGCCTGTCGTTCCATATCTTCTGCACCCATAAAGACTTTACATTCAAGACCAAAACGAGCAGCAATTGTCGCTGTGGCAACACCGTGCTGACCCGCACCTGTTTCAGCAACAATTTTTTTCTTACCCATACGTTTAGCAAGAAGCGCTTGCCCCATTGCATTATTTAATTTATGTGCACCTGTGTGAAGAAGATCTTCCCTCTTTAAATAAATTTTTGCACCATTGAAATGATTGGTCATGTTTTCAGCAAATGTTAAAGCCGTTGGACGACCGGCATATTTAACTAAATGATCGAGGTATTCGCTTTGAAATTCCTCATCATGTAGAACTTTTTCTAGCTCCTCTTCTAATTCAGTTAACACGTTCATTAATGTTTCAGGAACGTATTTTCCACCAAACTCTCCAAATCTCCCATATTTATCTGGATAAATTATGCTCATGTTCAGTAATCCTCTTTTCTATCTCTGTCATTTTCACACTACTTTTTGAACCGTCTTCTTCAATTCCACTAGAAATATCAATTCCATCAGGCTGATACGCTACAAGCTCGTGAACATTCTCACCATTAATGCCACCTGCAATAAATACAGGTCTATTTAAATGGATTCCTTCATCGATATATGAAGGTATATGACTCCAATCAAAGACTTGACCAGTTCCACCCCATTGATCTTTTACTTTACTATCAATAACATAGGCAGAAACAAATGGTGCATATTGTTCCATCGTTTGCACAGCCTCTTCATCATGATGAATCACTTTCCATATTGGGAGATTTAATTTCTCTTTTAATTCTCTTACTACTGAAACTGTTTCATTACCGTGACATTGAATAATATCTAAAGGTATTTTTGAGATAACATTCTCAATTTCTGAAAAAGTTGCATTAACAAATAGCCCTACAAGCTTCTGCTCTGGTCGTAGCTTTACTTCCGCTAGCCAAGTAAACAGTTCTAGCGGAGTTACTCTTCTCTTACTCTCAGCAAAGACAACACCAATGTAATCAGCATTACTTTTTACAACATGTTGTAGGTCCGCTAACGAATGGTTCCCACAATACTTAAGAAGTGGTCGCAATTGGCTCCCCTCCAAACAAATGAACAATCCCTTCTTCTGGGGAAGACGCTCTCATCAACGATTCACCGACTAATACTGCATTTCCCTTCGCTTGAATGACTCGATCAATGTCCCTTCTTTCATGAATTCCACTCTCGCTTACAAAGAGACTCCCCTCAGGAATGTATCGACTCATTTTTTCAGTTTGTGCTAAATCTGTTTGGAACGTTTTTAAATTACGATTATTTACTCCAATAATTTTCGGTGTAAAGACAGCTAATGTCTCTTCTAGTTCTTTTTCTGAATGGACCTCGACTAAGCATTCCAGTCCTTTCTCATAGGCCATTTCGTATAAATATGATAATCTTTCAGCTTCAAAGATTCCTGCAATTAATAGGATCGCATCTGCACCAATACGAACACTTTCTTCTATTTGAATTTCACTAATAATAAAATCTTTTCGCAAAACAGGAAGTTCTACCTCCTGTTTTACCACCGTTACATAGTCTCTATGCCCTTGAAAATACTGCTCATCTGTTAGAACAGAAATCGCATCCGCTCCACCTAGTTCATAGCTTTTGGCTATTTGAATTGGATGAAAATCCTCTTTAATGATTCCTTTAGAAGGAGATGCTTTTTTTACTTCAGCAATTAACCCTAGCTCTCTATTAGGGTTAGCTAAATGGTCATAAAAGGAAAAGTGAGGTACATCAATCGACTCAGGTAGTTCTATTTTTTCTATTTCAGTTAATTTCGTATCAATTATTTTATTAAGCATGATTTATCTCCTGCCTTTCTACTTGCAACCTTTGAAACTGCTCAAACACTTTTCCAGATGTTAGTGCCTCTTTCGCAAGCTGTACCCCTTCTTTTAATGTTTCGACTTCGTCAGATACATATAAGCCTGCTGCTGTATTTAAAAGAACTATATTAGTTGCTGTTTCGTTTCCTTCTCCATGAATAATCGACTCTATCATTCTTGCACTTTCTTCCGTTGATTGTACCTGGATATCTGATAGTGGGCCTCGTTTCAAACCAACCTCTTCAGGAGTGATTGTATACCTTTCAATTATTCCATTTCTTAGCTCAACTACGTTTGTATGAGTCGAAATGGAACATTCATCAAGACCTTCTCCACCAGTCACAAGCATCGCCCTCTTCGTTCCTAGTCTTTGGAGAGTACTTGCCATTTTTTCTGCATAATTTGTATCAAAAACACCGATTAACTGCCTATCTGCATTGGCGGGGTTTGTCATTGGTCCTAATAGGTTAAATATCGTTCTGAAGCCAATTTCTTTTCTTGGTGTCACTGCATGCTTCATTGCATGATGGTATAAGGGAGCGAATAGAAAGCACATTCCATTACTCTTTAAGGCAGAAGCTGCTTCTTCTGGACTTCCCTGAATAGACACACCGAGGTTTTCTAATACATCTGCACTCCCACTTTTTGATGAAACTGCACGATTTCCATGTTTGGCTACCTTCACTCCCATAGAAGATAAAACAATCGCCGTCACTGTAGAAATATTAAACGTTTTTGCTTTATCTCCCCCAGTACCACACGTATCAATAAGCTGCCCCTCTTGATGTGGAATTGTCGTCACATGACTTTTCATTGAACGTGCAAACCCTGTCATTTCATCTACTGTTTCGCCACGGAACCTAAGAATCGATAGTAAGCTAGAAATTTGACTTGGTGAAGCCTTCCCCGTCATAATCTCATCCATAATTGTCTTTGCTTCTACTTCTGTTAACGTAGCCCCATCAATACATTTCGCTAAAATCTCTTTAAACATGAGAAGTCACCTCCTCTTTTTCTCCAAACATTGCCTCCGCCACTTGAATTGCTTTAATAAGTGCTTTTGCTTTATTTCTTGTTTCTTCATATTCATTTTCAGCAACAGAGTCAGCTACTACCCCCGCCCCCGCTTGAACGTATGCTTTTTTATTTTTTATAACCATCGTTCTAATAGCTATACAGGAATCAATATTGCCGTCATAGCCTAAATATCCAATAGCTCCTGCATAAATGCCTCGCTTAGTAGGCTCAATCTCTTGTAAAATTTCCATTGCGCGAATTTTAGGTGCTCCTGATACTGTTCCTGCCGGAAAAGAAGCCCCTAACACATTGATAGGATGAACATCATTCGCAATTTCGCCAGTAACTTTTGAAATAATATGCATAACGTGTGAAAATTTACCAATTTCGAGTAATACAGGTGTTTTCACAGACCCATATTTAGCTACTCTTCCAACATCATTTCTTGCAAGGTCAACAAGCATAAAATGTTCAGCCCGCTCTTTCTCATCTGCTAGTAGTTCTTTAGCTAATTGTTGATCTTCTTCTTTCGAATTGCCTCTTGGTCTTGTGCCAGCAATAGGATGAATTTCAATATGACCATCCTGCACTTGTACAAGACGTTCGGGAGAACTACCTACTATTTCTAAGTTATTTATTTTTAAATAAAACAAATAAGGTGATGGATTAATCATTCGTAATACTCTGTATATTTCAAGTGCATTTACAGTAATATCAACCTCAAACCTTTGGGATAATACGGCTTGAAATATATCGCCAGACTTTATATACTCTTTAATTTTCCCTACATCAGAAAGGAACTTTGAACGTTCATAATTGGATTTCACTCGTGAAAAGTCCACTTCAGCAGAGGTTGTTGGTGGAGCAAATAGCTTATGCTCTTCCCCTCTCGTTGTGATTTTCGCCACAATGTTGTTAATCTTTTTCGTTGCCGCTTGATATATTTCTTCATGATGTGATGTGCTTTCTCCACTAATGCGTGGTTGAGTCACAACATACATTTCTTTATTGATGTGGTCATAAGAGATGATTGTTTCACAGAATACGAAATGAATATACCCTTCATCAGCTACCTCGTCAGTCGCTAAAACAGGCTCAATTTTTTCAACAGTATCATATGACATATAACCAACAGCTCCACCTTTAAATGGAATAGGAACATCAATTGGTTTTACATTTACATAAGCTAATGCTTGATCAAACGTATCTTGAAAATGCTCGCCTTCATAAATTCTTTGTTTGTCCTTTGTTTCAAGAACATACCCTTCTCCATGTTCATATAAGTAAAGAAAAGGATCTAAACCTATAAAAGAGTATCTTGACCATGGAGACTGTTCATCCTTACTTTCAAGTAAGAACGTAGCCTCATTTTCTAGCTGTTGAAAAATTTGAATGGGTGTTAACGTATCTGCAAAAAAATGACTCACGACAGGAACCGTTTGATAGGATTTGGCATCCTCACAAAAAGTCGATAATGAAGTTTTAAACATTTAATCTCACTCCCTATAAAAAATAGTGGAATGAATTAAAAGAAGAGGAAGGTTAGTAGTACATATCTATAACATTATTATTAATTAAAAAACCCTAAGACAAAATAAGGCCTTAGGGTAGTAAAATTCTATATCTCTACCTCAGCTAAAGCTCTCCTCAACTAATCCATTCTCAGCTCAACTCTAATTTTCAATTGCTTTCAACTAGTATATTTCACTATTGAAATGCCCTCTCTAACTATACGCTCTATAAACTCACTAAACTCTGCTCTCAAATTACTAACTCGTAAATTATGTTTATAATAACGTTAATCTTGCTCTTTTGTCAATTGTAAATCTGGTCTTAGTTTCACCGCGTCTTCTAAATAAATATGCTGCACCTCTTGTTGAGTACGCTCAGTCTCTACAGTCATTAGGATTCGAACACATTTCTCAAGACTCCCTGGAACGGGAATTTCTAATGAGCATATGACAGGAACATACGTCCACTCTTTAAAGCGACGTAATGATTTAGCAGGAAATGTAGAATCAAGATCATGTGTAACAGTGATTAATACATGCGCAACATCTTCTGCCTTAATATCATTAGCTTCTATCATTTTATGTACGAGAATCTCAGTTGCATCTAGTATTGTCTCTTCTTCATTTACTTTTACAGTCGTTGCTCCACGAATACCTCTAACCAACTTACTGTACCTCCCCAACTTCTTCTTTTAATAAAGCTAACAGGTCCTCTTCACTGACAGCTTTAATCTCTACTACCCCTATTTGTTTAAGTAACACCATACGGATAACTCCATTGTGTACCTTTTTATCTTTTTTCATTGTTTCTAGTAATTGCCCTGCAGTTAGTCCCTCTGGAATTGTTACACGGAATAGATAAGTTTTGAACCATTCTTCAATCTCTTGAATGTTCAAATTCGTTTGAAATACTCTTTCACTTAACTTCAAGGCAAATATCATACCAATGGCTACAGCTTCCCCGTGAGTAATTTTTCCATACCCTAATTCAGTTTCAATAGCATGTGCAAGAGTATGACCAAAATTTAAATAGGCTCTAATACCAGTTTCCTTTTCATCTTCAGCAACAACTTCAGCTTTTACAGAAATTGATTTCTTTAAAAGCTGTTCTGCCTTTTCACCTTTAATAACAGAGAAGTTCTCAATATTGTCTTGAAGCCATTGATAGAGTTCTTTATCCCAAATGAATCCATGCTTTAATACTTCAGCAAACCCCGAACGCCATTCATGCTCTGGCATGCTTTGTAATGTTTCAATATCATAAATGACTGCCTCAGGCTGGTGAAAGGCACCGATCATATTTTTTCCTAATGGATGATTAATCGCAACCTTTCCTCCAACACTACTGTCATGAGCTAACAAAGTAGTTGGCACTTGTACGAAAGGAATTCCTCTCATATAAGTCGAAGCAACAAAGCCTGCTAGATCTCCAACAACGCCTCCACCTAATGCAATGACCAATGAATGACGGTCTAACCCCTTTTCTAAACTATATGTCATAATGTCATAGTAGTTTTGAAAAGACTTTGATGCCTCACCACTCGGAATGATAAAATCAACAACGTCAGAATAGTTTGTTAACCCTGACTTAACCTCTTCTAAATATAATTCAGCAACAGTTGAGTCTGTAATAATCAAAATAGATGAAATCGAGCTATGAACATATTTCTCAAGCTGTTCCCCTAGGCGAAAACGTAATCCTTCGCCAATGACAACAGAATAGGTTTTAGAAGAGGCAGAAACCTCAACATGCTCCATTAGAATGACCTCACTTTTTCATTGTGACGTTCAATATTCTCTCCAATTTCATCAATTTGGTCACTACCGAACTTCTCTAGTAGTGCTGAAGCTACTTCCCATGCTACAACTGCTTCAGCTACAACTGCAGCTGCAGGTACTGCACAGCTATCTGAACGTTCGATACTAGCGGCAAATGTTTCTTTTGTATCGATATCTACACTTTGAAGTGGTTTATATAATGTTGGTATTGGCTTCATTACACCACGAACAACAATCGGCATCCCATTTGTCATTCCGCCTTCTAGGCCACCTAAGTTATTCGTACGTCGGCTATAACCTTTTTCTTCATCAAAAATAATTTCATCATGAACTTCACTACCAGGTCTACTAGCAGCCTCAAAACCGATCCCGATTTCTACCCCTTTAAATGCATTAATGCTCATAACAGCACCAGCTAGTTTACCATCAAGCTTTCGATCATAATGAACATGACTGCCTAAACCTACAGGCACCCCTTCAATGACAACCTCCACAACTCCACCGATGGAATCTCCTTCTTTTTTCGCTGTATCAATTGCTTCCATCATTTTTGTAGAAGCTTCATTATCTAAGCATCGGACAGCAGACGCTTCTGAACGTTCTTGTAAATCTTTCACAGAATTATACTCTGTGTTTTCCGCCTTAATTCCACCAATTTCAAGAACATGACTAGCAACTTCAATACCAAAAGTTTTCAAAATCTTTTTAGCAACAGCACCAGCAGCAACACGAACTGTCGTTTCCCTAGCAGAAGAACGTTCAAGTACGTTCCTCATATCACGGTGACCGTATTTAATAGCTCCATTTAAATCTGCATGTCCAGGACGTGGTCTAGTAAGTTTTCTCTTTACGTCTTTCTCTTCTTCCTCAGTGATTGGGTCTGCTCCCATAATCTTTGTCCAGTTTGTCCAATCTTTATTTTCAACAACTAATGCAATAGGAGCACCTGTTGTTTTACCATGTCTCACACCACTTAAAATTTGAACCTGGTCCTTTTCAATTTGCATACGGCGACCACGACCATGTCCACCTTGACGTCTAGCTAAATCTGTATCGATATCCTCCCTTGTTAATTCTAACTGGGCAGGAATCCCTTCTAATATTGTTGTAAGTTGTGGTCCATGCGACTCACCTGCAGTTAAGTATCTCATCCAACTCTCCTCCTCTTTCTCCCTCACTAAGCTTGTTAACATCTCTTTTTTAATCACAAGTATTCTTTAGCGCTTTTATGTACTAAATCATAACATATATTTTTGTGTTTGTCTTTTTAATTGTAAGAAAAATTAGTTTTTAAATAAAAAACGACAAATTATGTTATAACTGGTATATATATCTCTGTAATATATATAATTGTACCCTATGAAAGAACATTCATAGGGTACATGGACTTGTCATTGTAAATTAATTTATACTTTTCGATAGAAAAAAGTATCTTCAGTATCAAAAGAATAGGTCATCGGATTAAATATTTGTTCCGTACTTCCTACGAACAAGACGCCACCTGGCCTCAAAGCCTGGCTAAACTTATGATATAATTCATGCTTTGCTTCCTCAGTAAAATAAATCATTACATTTCTACAGACAATTAAATCATAGTTTTGGTCAAATCGATCACTCAGTAGATTTTGTTGCTTAAAGGATACTGTGCGTTTAATTTCATCGTTTATACGGTGTCCTAAGCTTTCCTTTGTGAAATATTTTGAAAGCATTTCTCTTGGTACATCCTTTAACGAACGATCCGTATACAGACCAGACTTCGCTCTCTCTAGTATTCCCTTATCTAAGTCAGTAGCTAAAACAGACACTTTGTTTAACGGCATGAATTTTCCTAGAATCATTGCAAGTGTATATGGCTCTTCCCCTGTCGAACAAGCAGCGCTCCACACTTTTAATCGATTATTCTCTTTATATAATCGCGGTAGAACTTTATTCTCTAATACTTCCCAACGCTTCGGATTACGATAAAACTCCGATACATTAATTGTCATACGGTCAAGAAACTCTTCAAAGAGGTCGTCTTCCTTTGTCATCGCTTGAAAGAAGCTAGAAAAGTCACTATAGCCTCTTTTTTCTCTAAGTGATTCTAATCTTCTTTTCATTTGCGCTTCTTTATATAATGCTAAATTAATCCCTGTCTTACGCTTTATATTTTCGATAAACTTAGTATAATCTTGCTCCATTACTTGTTGGCTCCTCTATCAGTAACTGTGTACTCTATTATAAATTTATTATCTTTTTATCATATTTTTTCCGTTACGACTATACTATTCGTAAAAATTCATTATAAACTACATAGACTTCAAGCTAGTAAGTCTATTTTAGCATTAATCTGAAAAATCGTCTCAAAAAAAAGAAAAAAAGAAGGATTTTGAAAATAAATTTCAAAATCCTTCTTCGTATTTAGGAGATATGTGTTTCTCTTTCTCTCCATAAAAGATATTACTAAATTATAACTCTTAAACCCACTTGCTAATTGTTTTTTCGTATGTGTTAAGCTCAACTTCGTTAAAGAAAATACCGATTTCTCTTTCAGCACTTTCTGGAGAATCAGAACCATGAATTACGTTCATAGCAACTTGTACACCGAAGTCACCACGGATAGTTCCAGGTGCAGCATCAGCTGGGTTTGTAGCTCCCATCATTGTACGAGCTGTAGAAATTACATTTTCACCTTCCCAAACCATAGCAAATACTGGTCCAGATGTAATAAAATCAACTAACTCTCCGAAGAAAGGACGCTCTTTGTGCTCAGCATAGTGAGTTTCAGCAGTTTCCTTAGGAACTGTCATTAATTTAGCAGCAACTAGGTTAAAGCCTTTCTTCTCGAAACGAGAAACTACTTCACCTATTAAATTACGTTGTACTCCATCTGGCTTAATCATTAAATATGTTTTTTCCATTTTAAAAAACCTCTCTCTCATAAACTTTACTGTTATGTAAATTGTGCCAAAGTGATTATACCAAAGATAATTACGATTCGCAATAATTGACGAAAAAAGCGGTTTCATCAGCGGAATTTAGTTGAGTAATTTACAACTTAAGTTCCAACTTGCTTAGGTTATAATCAAAAGCTTTCGATCAAAATTTTGATTATAACCTAAAACTTACGACAACCAATATATTTCGCAATTTCAATTAAGTAGCTTTTTGCATCAATATCGGGTAAATCTTCAATTGCTCTATACGCCTTATTTAAATAACTATCACTTATTTCTAATGAGTACTCTATTCCGCCTGACTCTTTGATTGCTTCAATTACATGGTTCATATCGACAGCCTCGATAAATGGGTCTTCAAGTGTTTCAATAATCATTTTCTTTACTTTAGGCTGATGATGGATTGCGTACAGGGCTGGCAATGTCACATTCCCTTGAAGTAAATCACTTCCTGCAGGCTTTCCTAACTCTGCCTCTGTCCCGATAAAATCAAGAACATCATCTGTTATTTGGAAAGACATACCTACATTATAACCAAATGAATAGAGTTTAGACTGTACATCTGTAGTTGTCCTAGAAGCAATTGCTCCTAGTTGACAGCTTATCGCAATTAACAAAGCTGTCTTTCGTTTTATTCTTCTTAAATAACCACGAAAATGCTGGTTCCAATCATACTGATCTCTAATTTGTTCTACCTCACCGATACACATTTCAACCATTGCTTTCGATAAGAAACGATGTATATCAGGGTTTTCAAAGGACACTGTTTTCTCGATTGCTCTAGCAAAAAGATAATCACCTGTATACATTGCAACACGATTATCATATTTTGACTTAATCGTCCTTTTTCCACGTCTTAATTCAGCGTCATCAATAACATCATCATGTACAAGGGATGCCATATGAATTAATTCTAATGGAACTGCGATATTTTTAAGAGAATGTATATTATAATTTCCAAATTTTCCCGCTAACAAAACAAAGACAGGGCGTATACGTTTACCCCCTGCTTTAAGAAGATGCGTTGAAGCTTCACGAAGCACTTTATGCTCTGCCTGCAGTGTATGTTCTAATTCCTGTTCAATTATCTCTATATCTTCTTTCAATTTTAAATAAATATCAGCTAAATTCATCTCTTCCACCCTAGGTTAAATAGAATGACAGTGGTCTAATGAATCCCATAAATAGATAGATTCTACCTTTTTCGTTAATAGACCCTGCTCATAGGCAAGCTTATAATAGTAACGTAAGCCTTCCAATTGCCTCATTTCTAAATCATAGCATAATCCAGCAAAATATTCATTCCAAAATGAGCTAGATCCCCCGAAGAGATTTCTAATTTCAGTAATCATCGGCTGAAATTGATCATGCTGACTTTTCTTTTTACTCATTAAAAATTGTTCATATAACGCTTCTAATAAAGCTCCTTGATTTTCAATAACTTGATTCCTAACTGCGAAAACAGCATACGTCATTGGGAAACCAGTGTGTTCATACCAGAGCTGTCCTAAATCATAACGATATATATCTTTCTCATGATTCCACTTCGTTACAATTGCATCGTCTCCAATTAAAAGGCAAGCATCATGGTCAAGCATCATTTCATGAAAATTTGGTTTAGTCACATGATAGTCTACTTGATATTGATAAAAATGATGAAGAATAACCTTCAATAAATTTATCGATGTCGCAGAACTAGAGGTAAGCGCAATCTTCTTTTCGTTTAATTCTTCTATAGGTACCTTTGAAAACAAAAAGATAGAACCTACTTCTCGATGAGAAGAAACCGAAAGATTCGGCAGAAGATGATATTTATCAAAATGCTCACCATATGAAAACGAGGAGATACCACCTACATCCACAACTCCCTTAGACATTCCTTCATTTAATTGCGATGGAATCTGTGGTACAAAGCTACAGCCATTTTCAATTAGCTTGTTCCGTTCTAGATAGTAGTATAAAGGTAGAATGTTTGTATATGAAATTTCACCAATTACAAGGGTCATTATTTATCCCCCCAACGAGTAAAAAGAGTGTGTTCTACACCAATATTGTCTAACGCTTTACCAACAACGAAATTTATCAAATCATCCATCGTTTCAGGTCCATGGTAAAACCCAGGCATGGCCGGTAATATTTTTGCTCCTACTTTTGACAGCTTAAGCATATTTTCTAAATGAATTTGATTTAATGGTGTTTCTCTCGGGACGATTAATAATGGTCGTCCTTCTTTTAGCATTACATCAGACGTACGCTCCAATAGATTCCCTGATGCTCCTTGAGCAATACCAGATAACGTTCCCATTGAACATGGAATGATAATCATACCATGGTTTTGATAAGACCCACTTGCAATTGGAGCAGTATATTCATGAAGGGGATGATAATTAAGTCCATCCCCATAAGTACGAAATTGCTCGTCAAGTACAGCTTCTCGATTCGTAATATCAAGGCCTAACTCTTCTCTAAATACAATCCATCCTGCATTTGTTATAATTAAATGAACCTTATAGTTTGCTTTAAGAAGTTGTTGAACAAGACGAATACCATAGATAGACCCGCTTGCACCTGTTATTCCGACAGTCACTATACCTGTATGTTTGCTCATAATAAGATATCTCCTATCGTAAATACTAGCATTACTATTGCCAATATACCGTTCATAGTAAAGAAGGCTACTCCTACCTTGGATAAATCATTAGGTTTAACAAGGGAGTGCTCATAAAGCATTATCCCCCCAGAGATTAAAACCCCTATTAAATAAATAATCCCAAGTGGCATTACAAAAAAGAGTGAAACTAGTGCTAGAAAGCTCACTACATGAAATGATTTCGCCATATTTAACGCCTTGGCAATTCCAAAATAACTAGGAATAGAGTAAAGACCATTTTCCTTATCGTAATCGGCATCTTGACATGCATAGATGACATCAAATCCAGCTGTCCATAAAGCAACACCTAAGAACAATAGCATAGCTTCCCATGTAAGTGTTCCTGTTGTTCCTACCCAACCACCTAAAGGAGCTAATCCAATTGTTACACCTAAAATTAAGTGACATGCCCATGTAAATCTTTTTGTGTATGAATAGATAACTAAAAAGAAAACAGCTACAGGTAACAGATAAACAGCTAACATATTCAATTGGTACGCAGAATAAAACAATAAAGCAAAAGATACAATAATAAAAAGTAATACTTCTGCTTTTGATACTAATCCTGCAGGTACCGCTCGGTCAGCAGTACGTGGATTATGCTTATCTATTTGAGCATCTATTACCCGATTTAAGGACATTGCAGCACTTCTGGCACCAACCATAGCTAGTGTTATCCAAACCCATTGACTTAGAGTTGGCAAGTGTCCATTAATAATAACACTTCCTAGTATTGCTCCAAGAAATGCAAATGGTAGAGCAAATAAAGTATGTTCGAATTTAATCATTTCTAAGATAATTTTAATTTTCCTAATCACAATACGTCTCCACTTCTACTTCTTTTCGTTTGATGGCTTACTTCCCATATGCATCGCAGCGACACCTGCTGAGTAAGACTTTACCTCTACATCTTGAAAACCGGCTTCCTCAAACATAGACGCAAGCTTATACCTATCTGGAAAGGACATCGTAGATTCTTGAAGCCATGAATATTCTTTATAGCTTTTAGCAATTAGCTTACCAAAGATGGGCATAATATGACGGAAATAGATAAAGTAGACTTGCTTGAACACCGGAGTCGTCGGTTGAGACGTTTCTAAACAAACTGCTTTTCCTCCCGGCTTTAAGACCCGATTCATCTCCTTTAATACTTGCATGTAGTCAGGGACATTTCGAAGTCCAAATCCAATCGTAACAAAGTCAAACTGATTGTCTTCAAATGGTAATTCCATTGCATTGCCGTGTTGAAGCTGAATATTTTTATATCCACTCGACTTTACTTTCTCATCACCGATTTTTAACATGTTTTTACTGAAGTCAAGTCCAATCGCTGAACCATTTGTTCCTACTGCCTCAGCTAAAGCAAGTGTCCAATCAGCCGTACCGCAACATAGATCAAGCGTTTGGTCATCTTGTTGTACATTCATTCTCTTCATTGTATCTTTACGCCACGCCTTATGTCTTTGAAAGCTTATAACTGAATTCATCAAATCATACTTCTTATAAATTGATTCAAATACTTGATGAACTCGTTCTTCCTTCGTTTGACTCATCCCTCTACCCTTCTTCCGCTACTTTTTCTCTATAATCTGAATTTACTATCTCATCCAACTGTTCATTAAGAAGAGCATTTATCTGTTCGTCTTTTTCTGCTAATGCAAGGAGATTATAATGGGTTTGAGAAATTTTATGAGTAAGAAAATCAGCAACCAATTTTTCATCTACTTGATTAATTGATTGTACAAAAAAATCCTGTTTTATCCCTATAATAATGGCACTATCCTTTTTCTCTAGCTCCCATTGTTCCCTTTCGTGCAATAGCCTCTTTAGTAAAAAAAACTCGCTAATCGCTTTTTTCCATTCTAAAAGTCCAAAATGCTCTGCTATATTTTGTAACAAAGCCGAATCGATCGAACGCAATTGACTAATTGCTTGTTCGAATGTTAAATCTTTATTCTGGTATACAAACATTTTCGATTCATGAATTTCTTGTATAGACTGACTAAAAACTTTAATCATTTGTATTTGTCCACTGTCAGCTAATAAGTAATAATACAAACTACTATAATAATCCCCTGCTAACACACTTAATTGTCTGTTTTTCTTAACGTAATCAGAATTAACTTTGTGTAGTGAGACTTCTTCATGTGTTTTCAGAGCACTATCTACTAATAGCGTTGAGAGGGCAATAGCTTTCATATCTTTTTTCTGTCTTAACTCTTCATCTAGCATGGCATATAAAAAACAAAGCTTATCCTCATCAACACCTGGTCCTGGGATATACCTTTGCAAAAAAGAATGTTTAATAATTGTGTAAAATTGTTTCTTGCATTCAATTACTTTTTCATTGAAATGATGTAGTCTAACCATTAAACTTCCCCCAAACACAGTTACTATTAGTTAGATCGATTTTTCGTTATTATTATAGCACAAGTCTAAAAGCACGAGAAATAATTCCTGTTTCAACAACAAGATAATGGAAAAAAAGATTTATTCCTAGACACTTTCATAAAAGTAGAAAACTCATTAGAGGTTGTCCTAAAAGGTATTACCTTTTAAGACAACCTCTAAAATAAAGAAAAGCAGGCTGACCTGCTTTTAGACTTCAGTATCTATTTCACCATGACTTGTTTGAATAACTGCTTTACCACGTACTTTTACTGCAGATGTATGATCTGTAAACTGTGCAATCATCACTTCACCTTTATCAAGTTTTTCAGAATGGTGAAAGCGAGTATCTGAACCTCTTGTAAGCCCAATGACATTTACGCCATCTTCTTTAGCTTTAATAACAAAGAAATCTTGATTAGCCAACGTGAATTCCTCCTTAATCTATATCGTTTAATTCTTATCCTAACTATTACGTATTCACGATTGTTTGTCAATTTCATTTATGGCGATTGTTAAAAATGTTTCTCTGACTTATAGCTAGGAGGAATTCGGTTAGCATTACCCTTTTATGAATGAAAGAACTTCAGCTCTAGCAGGAGCATCGTCTACAAACACACCTCGTACAGCTGATGTTACTGTTGTTGCACCAGGTTTTTTCACACCACGCATCGTCATGCACATATGTTCTGCTTCTACGACAACAATAACACCGTGTGGATCTAACGTTTCCATTAGCGACTCAGCTAAAGTTGATGTAATTCTCTCCTGTAATTGCGGGCGCTTTGTAACAGCTTCAACTGCTCTAGCTAATTTACTTAAACCTGTTACCTTACCTCCACGAGGAATATAGCCAATATGAGCTTTCCCAAAGAAAGGTACTAGATGGTGTTCACACATAGAGTGGAACGAAATATCTTTAACAAGTACTAGCTCTTCATGGTCTTCCCCAAATATTGTAGCAAAATGTTCTTTTGGGTCTTGATGTATCCCTTGGAACACCTCTTCATACATTTTTGCTACACGTTTTGGTGTATCAAGTAATCCCTCTCGGTTAGGGTCTTCACCGATTGCTTCTAATATCATTCGTACTGCTTGTTGTATTTTATCATGGTCTACCATAATTTATATTGCCTCCATTCGACAAATTTCTAAAACATCTATAAGATTTTATCATAAGATTCTCAATTAAAGCAAAAAAAGAGGGGCTACAAAAGGGATTTTCCCTTTTGTAGCCCCTCAGCACATGAAATCATACACATATGTATTATTTTACAGCGTCTTTCAACGCCTTACCTGGTTTGAAAGCTGGAATTTTTGACGCAGCAATTTCAATTTCTTCACCTGTTTGAGGGTTACGACCTTTACGAGCTGCACGTTCTCTCACCTCAAAGTTCCCAAAACCAATTAACTGTACTTTGTTACCTTCTTTTAACGTATCAGTAATCGCATCTAATACAGCATCAACAGCGTTAGTTGCATCCTTCTTTGATAATTCAGTTGCCTCTACGACTGCATTGATTAAATCTGTCTTGTTCATTACGATTCACCTCCCCTCGATAATGAAGTACTTTATACCACGTGTGTTCTAGAAAACACCCTCTTATAAACCGTAGAGAATCATGACTCAAATCCCTTTACTACGGTTATGGTAAACGATCATCACTTATAATTCAACAGTTTTTGGTAAGATAAGACCTTTTTCCCCTCTTTTTTCCGGGTTTTGTGCTCTAGAGAACGTAAAAAGTTGGGTTTGTCCCAAGCTAGTTCCCTAATGAACAATATGCAAAGCTGAATTTGTAGCCTTACTAAGTCACCACCTAAGTATTTTATAGTTACCTGGTAAGTAAAAAAACTACCCTACTTTTGAAAGTAAGGTAGCTTTTTCTACTTATAATATAATTGCAATTAATCCGCCTGAGCCTTCGTTTATAATTCTTTCTAGAGTTTCTTTCAGCTTATAACGAGCATTTTCTGGCATTAATGATAATTTTGCTGAAATTCCTTCTCTTACAATTGAGTTGAGTGAGCGTCCAAAGATATCTGACTCCCATATCGATAATGGATTTTCTTCAAAATCTTGCATTAGATAACGTACGAGTTCTTCACTTTGCTTCTCTGTCCCAATTATCGGAGCAAATTCAGACTCTACATCTACTTTAATCATATGAATTGATGGTGCTACTGCTTTCAGACGAACACCAAATCTTGATCCTTGACGGATAATCTCTGGCTCATCTAAGCTCATATCCGTAATCGTTGGAGCTGCGATACCATAGCCTGTTTGTTTCACCATCTTCAGCGCCTCAGCTACTTGGTCATATTCTGCTTTTGCATGAGCAAAGTCTTGCATAAGTTGTAGTAAGTGGTCCTTCCCTCTAATTTCCACACCTACTACTTCTTTTAAAATTTCATCATATAAATAGTCAGGTGCATACAAATCAATTTCTGCTACACCCTGCCCCATCTCAATTCCAGCAAGACCAGCACTTTCAATAAAGTCATATTCTCCAAATTGTCCTACGACACGGTCGACATCACGGAGACGTTTAATGTCGTTCACCGTATCTCTAACTGATTCTTCATAGCTCTTACGTAACCAGTGATCCTCACGTAATACCATTACCCAACTCGGTAGATTTACGTTAACTTCATGTACAGGGAATTCAAATAATACTTCTCTAAGTACATTATGAATATCATGGTCAGTCATGCTTTCGATACTCATTGAAAGTACTGGAATATCATGCTTCTCTGCTAAGGCTGAACGTAATTCCTCTGTTTGTGGATTATGAGGATGAACACTATTTACAATCATGATAAACGGCTTACCAACCTCTTTTAACTCATCAATTACTCGTTCCTCTGATTCAATATAATCCTCTCTAGCAATGTCCCCAATAGAGCCATCAGTTGTTACTACAACACCTAGAGTAGAATGCTCTTGAATTACTTTTCTTGTACCTATTTCTGCTGCCTCTTGAAAAGGAATTGGCTCTTCATACCAAGGAGTATTAATCATTCTTGGACCATTTTCATCTTCATACCCTTTAGCACCTGGTACAGCATAACCAACACAATCAACTAAACGAATATTAACATCTAAACCTTCATCCACATGAATCGATATCGCATTGTTTGGAACGAATTTAGGCTCAGTTGTCATTATTGTTTTTCCTGCTGCACTTTGTGGTAGTTCGTCTTGAGCACGAGCTCTATCAGCCTCATTTTCAATATTTGGAATCACCACAAGTTCCATAAATTTTTTAATGAAAGTTGACTTACCAGTACGTACAGAACCTACAACTCCTAAGTAAATGTCGCCACCTGTACGTTCGGCGATATCCTTGAAAATATCAACCTTTTCCACGTGATCCCCTCCCGATCAATGTATAATTTTAAAAATTCACCTTTAACTCCGTTTTAACTAGGACAATACTATACATATGATGTTGTCCACAAAATATGACTAATGAATATAAATGCTTTTACTAGAATCCTTTTATACTATCGAAGCAAAGTGAATTTCTATTACTAATAATATTCAGGAACACAAAATGCCCCTTCCTTTTGTATGTATATGAAAAAGAAGAGGCATTATCACTATTAATTTAAAAAAACTAATTTAATTTTACTAAGGTAGAAAAAACATATACTCTGGTTCACCAGCTTCATTTATCGTATAAGGAAAACTAAATACTGGTACAAACGGTGAATCTTCGACTAAAATGGAACGAATATCGTCCCCATTTTCAAAAGAATGGTTTTCTTTTTGGAGTAACGCCATATTTAAGTCAATTTTATAATCGATTAATATATTCCCTTTATTATCCAGCAATAATGGAACAGAGTTCTCAAAATAACGAGTACGAACCCTAGGGTACTCATCATAATTTAACTCTTTATAGTCAATCGTAAACAAACCTACATCCACCATCTCATCTACAGGCGGAAATTGATGGCGGCGTATGTAGTTATTTAAACGAGTTTGAAAGTCTTGAACTTCTCTCATAACAGCTAAGTCAACCAACTTCACCTCTGGAGCTTCTTCAACATTAATTAAAACGTATTGAAAAACTCCTCCATTCTCAAAGGAATTACCTGGTGCTTGCTGTAAATACCTTGGGACCAGCTGACGAAAATCTACTGGATATTTTTGGTAGATAGGAGTATTCATATCACGAGTCTTGATAGGTAATACTCCATGATCCTGCTGGAACTGATTAACTGCCTGCTGAACAGAATTTAACTGATCTGGGTATGCTATTTGATTTTCAGCTCGTTGGTCATTAGGATAAAGACAACCACTTAACATAGTCATGACCATTAACAAGCTTATACATTTGATTGCTACCTTCATTTCATAAACCTCCATAACGAAACAGGTTACCGTCATATTTACTTTTATATACGGTACTGCTTGGATAGCTTGTCTCTATACGTTTTTGCTTTAAACCGCAGTAGGACCACCAATAACAATAATAAAAACTATGAGACCAGAAATTACTAAACAAATAAAAGAAATCGTCAAAACTATCTTCTGTATAATCCCCTTTAACTTCGCACGACTAAATAGCGCAGTTATGGCAGATACAAACATAAGCCCTAGCGCTATAAATGAAACCCACATATTTAACATCGCTTGTGACATCGTTCCCTTACCTCCTTTACTATCAGTCAACATTATATCATACAATTTTATAAAGAATAAAAGGTAAGCTTGTCCAATGGGTGAACTTGTCATTAATTATGAGTTTATAAATTAGAAGTTACTTGCTGAACACCCTCTTGTCTGTAAAAAACAAAAAAATAGTTGGAGAAATAGGGGCAACATTCTCCAACTTGACTAAACACGTTCCTATATCTACAGCCTCAGTTTGATAGTCCGTTCTTTACACCATATGCTAAGTAGCAAGATGTTGCTTGAGCATATGCCTAACTTCCTATTTTTTATCAAACATTTTTGCAAGGGTTGCGAAATCAAGAGGCATGTTATTGTTAATAATCGTTTCAACGATTTTGTCTTCCTTTTCCTTTGAAACCGAAACATTTGCAATTTGAGAAACTTGAGATATTAGTTGACGTATTGTATCCTCATCTTGTAAATCAGATTGACCAACTGAGTTAGCAATCTGAAATAAGTCTTCTTGTTTAATATTCGTCTTTTCCTCGAGATTATCGAAAAAAGAATTATTATTAGACAAATGAAGTCCTCCCTCACTAATGGTGTCAACATATCCTATGCGACCACTAGTTAGGTGTGCCTGTTTAAAGCTAGCGAATAATAGGATTACCCCTTCACTATCTTTACTAAATATCTACTTCTCAGACAGGATTGATATTAAATCTTCCACTTCATGTTTTCTTCCACGCTTCATTAATTCTTTCACAGCATCCTCTGGAACTTTCCCTTCAAATAAAACCTGGTATAACACTGTTGTAATTGGCATATCGACTTTTACTTGCTTAGAAAGATGATATGCAGCTTCAGTCGTTCGAATTCCTTCTACAACCATTCCCATACTACTTAACACTTCCTCAAGAGGTAACCCTTTTCCAAGCATGTTACCAGCACGCCAATTTCTACTATGTACACTTGTACAAGTAACAATTAAATCCCCTAAACCAGAAAGACCAGCAAATGTTAATGGGTTGGCTCCAAGCTTTATTCCAAGTCGAGCAATTTCTGCCAGCCCTCTTGTCATAAATGCAGCTTTAGCATTATCCCCAAAGCCTAATCCATCAGTCATCCCAATTCCTAATGCAATAATGTTCTTCAATGCTCCGCCAATTTCAACTCCAATTAAATCAGCATTAGTATACACTCGGAAATGCTCATTAATAAATAGGTCTTGGGCAAATTCAGACGCTTCATTTAACTGTGAAGACACTGTTACAGTTGTAGGCTGTCTACGACAAACTTCCTCAGCATGACTTGGACCCGATAATGTTACCACTGCTTTTATGTACTTTGCAGGAACTTCATCTTCAATCATTTCAGAAATTCGCTTAAACGTCCCTGGTTCGATTCCCTTACTAGCATGGATAATATGAACTTTTTTCGTAAGGTATGTTCCTATTTCCTTTGAAACCTCTCGAATTGCCTTTGTTGGTACGACTAAAACAATTGATTCAACTTCGTTAACAGCTGATTCTATACTTGATGTCGCAACGATCTTTTCTGAGAGAGTGATATTTGGAAGATATCTACTATTTGTATGCTGTTCATTTATTTCTTGGGCTTGTTCCTCTCGACGTGCCCAAATTTTCACTTGATGATCATTGTCCGCTAATACAATGGCTAACGCTGTGCCCCAGCTCCCTGCACCAATGACTGCTACCTTCGCCATTATCTCAACTCCTTATCATTAGGTCGTTTTTTCTTTCTTACCAATCTTATTTTCCGTTCCTTGAATTAATCTAACAATGTTTGTTCTATGTCGCCAAAATGAAAGAAGCGCAACAATACATGCTAGATAGAAATATGAGATAGGATATTGATAATAATCGAGAAAAATAAATGTAAAAATAGCAGTAAACAAAACAAATAATAAAGACCCTAATGAAACAAATCTTGTGATGACAATAGTTAAAATAGCTATAATTCCTGCAAGTAGTGCTGGTATAAATACAATGGTGGCAATCATACCAATTGTTGTTGCGACACCTTTACCACCTCGAAACCCATGAAACAATGGCCAGTTATGTCCAATAACAGCAGCAAATCCTGCTAAAACAGGAGCAATACCTGGTCCCTCTATCGATAAAGCTATAAGTACGGCTACAACCCCTTTAAGAGCATCTAAAAGAAGAACTGTTACAGCCGGTCCCACCCCCAAAACTCGTAAGGTATTTGTAGCGCCTGCATTTCCACTTCCATGCTGACGAATATCTACCTTTTTAATTTTTTTAGCAATAATATAACTAAAACTTATCGAGCCTAGGAGATATGAAATAATAATTGATAATATAATTCCCATAGTTTCTCTCCCTTTTTAAAGCTAGTTAGAGAGGTTGGCTATATAACCAACCTCATTTTACATATAATACATACCCAATCGTTATGGTCCACTCATTTCATCAAAATAAGACAAAAAGCAGTCCTAACACTTTATTGGTTTAATCATTTTTTTTACGTGCGAAGATTTTAATTGGCGTACCTTCAAATTCAAACGTATCACGTAAACGGTTTTCTAAGAAGCGTTCATATGAAAAGTGCATTAATTCTGGTTCATTTACAAAGAAGACAAACGCTGGTGGTCCAACAGCCACTTGTGTAACATAGTTAATTTTTAAACGCTTTCCTTTGTCAGTAGGTGTTGGGTTCATTGCTACGGCATCCATTATGACATCATTTAATACATTTGTTGGTACACGTAAATTGTGGCTTTCTGATACTCTTTTGACCGTTGGAAGAACATGTTGTAAACGTTGCTTTGTTTTTGCAGATAAAAATAGAATTGGTGCATACGTCAAAAACAAGAAGTGATCACGAATCTTCTGCTCGAATTTCTGCATTGTTTTATCATCTTTTTCAAGTGTATCCCATTTATTTACGACAATAATAACGGCTCTACCTGCTTCATGAGCATAACCAGCAATTTTTTTATCTTGCTCAATAATTCCTTCCTCAGCATTAATTACAACAAGAACAACGTCAGAACGTTCAATCGCTTTTAACGCACGAAGAACACTATACTTCTCGGTTGTTTCATATACTTTTCCACGTTTTCTCATCCCAGCAGTGTCAATTAGGACATAATCTTGTCCATCTCTTGTAAATGGCGTATCAATCGCATCTCTAGTCGTACCTGCGATATCACTAACAATCACTCGCTCTTTCCCAAGCATCGCATTGACTAAAGAAGATTTCCCTACATTCGGACGTCCAATTAATGAGATTCTAACAGTATCCTCATCGTAATCATCCTCTTGCTCATCAGGAAAATGCTTAATTACTTCATCTAGAAGATCCCCTAATCCAAGTCCATGAGAACCTGATATTCCAATTGGGTCACCAATACCAAGTGAATAAAACTCATATAGCTGTTCTTGCATATCCGGATTATCAATTTTATTTACACCTAGTACAATCGGTTTTTTTGAGCGGAAAAGGATTTTAACAACTTCTTCATCAGCACTCGTAATTCCTTCACGACCATTAACAATAAAGATAATTACATCTGCTTCCTTTATTGCTAATTCAGCTTGCTCTCTCATTTGATTTAATAACGGTTCATCACCAAGTTCAATTCCACCTGTATCAATTAGGTTGAAATCACGGTTTAACCATTCTCCTGAGCTATACAGTCTATCTCTTGTGACACCTGGCATATCTTCAACTATCGCTACTCTTTCCCCAACGATACGATTAAAGATAGTTGATTTCCCTACATTCGGGCGCCCAACTATTGCAACAACTGGTTTTGGCATGACGTACACCCTTTCATCTTCTCTAATTATATTTTAAATTTTTTACTGTATGTCCATTTTTAACTTTCAGAGGGGCATAATGGCGGTTCAAAACCTTTTAGCTCCTCAAAGCAATAATTCTCCTCACTGTTGTTCCAAAAGCACCTTGGTTATAGCGCCTTACAATGAATAGAAGAATTGCACGACCCTTTTTAAAATTAACATATTTATCAAATTATCGGGATAAGTCTGGAAACATAGCTAATCTATTCTAACAAAATACCTACTAAACGACAATGTTATTCCGCTCTAGCCACTAAAATCTTTTAGCCTGCTGACGTTTTCATTATAACGATTCACATAAAGTTCAAGCCTTTTTACAACGTACTCTAGTACTGACCAACAAGTGATTAATAAAATTGCTATTGAAAGTATATCAAAATAGAGTAAGCTTCCTATGTTCATGTTTACAAACATATCTTTCATAACAAGTGAAAGAATCAAATCCCCATGTCCTGTTCCTATCAATACAGTTGCTAACCGCACTGAATTTTTTTTAATAAGAGCAATGACTAAAAGCGCTATCATCATTCCTATCATCCAGCTTTGATGAAACATAATAATAACGGGGTCATAAATCCCAAATAAATGAAAAGATACGTATAATAATGTACACATTAAGCAAACGATAAATACAAATAGTTTTTGGGTTCGTTGAAAAGTTCCTATTAATCCATAGCCAATGAATAAACAAGTTATAAAAGCAAGATGAAAGCTAAACCCTAAAAAAGTAATTGAATATTGTACAGATATTATTAAAAATAATATAGTTAGTGATAATCTTGTCCGCCTTTTTCCCTTTTCCATAATAAACGTACAGTAAAGCCAAAACATCCAAGAAAACCAGTAAAAGAAAATACCATCCATCAATTTTCACCTCCATTTTTTAAGCGTCCACTATCAATTTCCGAGTTATAAGCTTCTCCTTTCATTATTGAACATTTTTTTAGAAGCTAATCATTTTTTTACAATTATTACAACATGTATGTCGACTTAAAATGGAGGAAAACTAACAATTGAAGGAGGGATGACGAATGGGTAAGGACAGACAAGAAACGAAGCTAAGAAAAGAAGGAAAAGTTGCAAGTGACAGAGACCAAAGCTTGCATTATGGTGGCGCTACAAAATTAGAGGGGCCAGATGAAGCAAGGAAAAGACAAAAGTAAGAGATTTGCCCATACAAAAAACACCATAATAAATGGTGTTTTTTGTATAATTATGTAGTCCTTTTATTTCATTCGTTCAGACATCATTTTTGAGGCTAATCCTCTTTGTTCAAGCCAATGGTGTGTATCCCCATTTATGACAATCGGTGCTTTTTGAAGCTTAGCTATTGTTGTCGTCCCTAATGCAGTCATAATCATCTTCATATCTTCATGAATTTCTTGGATTTGTGTAGTTAGTGCTTCAATTCCTTCTTCCATCATAATCTTAAGGAAATAGCCAGCAATTCCAGTTGCTGAAGCACCTAAGGTAATCGCTTTGACAATATCAAGCGCATTTTGTAGACCGCCCGAACCTATTACTGATAATGTTGGTGCACTAAGTTTTGCCTCAACTATCGAAGAAGAAGTAGAAATACCCCAGTCATTAAAGTATTCTAGTTTTTTTTGCCTTCTTTCATTTTCAATTGCCGAGAAATTTGTTCCACCAAAACCACCTACATCAAGGATAGAAACCCCGACATCGGCTAATTGCTTAGCTGTGTCACCACTCATCCCAAATCCAACTTCCTTAACAATGACAGGAACGCCAACCTTGAGAACGATATCTTCAATACGCTTAATTGCATCAATAAAGGAACGGTCTCCCTCAGGCATCACTAATTCTTGTATTGTATTCAAATGAATTTGAATGCCATTTGCTTCAATCATATCAACAGCACGTTTTGCTTGGTCGACCGTAGCTTCGCTACCTAAGTTACCGATAACAATCCCATTTGGATGTTGCTCACGTATCACTTTATAAGATGGGATTTGTTCAGGTTCTTTAATTGCAGCCATTTGAGATCCTACAGCCACAGCTAAATTACAGCTAGCGGCTACTTTTGCTAATTGCTTATTTATCTCAACAGTTTTTTCTCCGCCCCCACCAGTCATTGCGTTGATAAAAATAGGCGAACTCAAATGAAGTTCGCCTATTTCTGTAGAGAGGTCTACTTGTTCAACGCTGCTATTCGGTAAGCTGTTATGAACAAATTGAACATCGTCAAGTCCATGAGTACGCTTTTGACCAGTAGTAATTGCGTGTTTTATGTGTTCTAGCTTCCTAGTAGCCCTGCTCTCATTCATCTAAATCACCTATTACTTATATTTTTTTAATTGGTCACCTATCATATCACCTAATGAAAAGCCTTTATGTTCTTCTTCATTTCTTTCATACTCTTGATACTGCTGTTGTTGAATTGATGCATCATCTTCTAATAATTCACGAATGCTTAGTGAAATACGTTTCTCATTCATATTTACATCTAACACTTTTACTTCAACTGTATCGCCTTCTGTAAGAACTTCACTTGGTGTTCCAATGTGACGATTAGCAATTTGAGATATATGAACAAGTCCCTCGACACCTGGTGCAACTTCAATGAAAGCTCCAAAGGAAACTAGACGTTTAACTGTACCTTCGACAACATCACCTTCTTTAAACTTCCCTTCAATAGCTTGCCAAGGTCCTGGTAACGTATCCTTAATTGAAAGGGAAACTCTTTCGTTATCTACATCAACTGAAAGGACTTTCACCTTAACTTTGTCCCCTTCATTAACAACTTCTGAAGGTGTATCAACACGTTGGTGTGATAATTGCGAAATATGTACAAGTCCATCAACACCACCAATATCAACGAAAGCTCCAAAGTCCGTTAGACGCTGAACTGTACCTTCAATGACGTCACCTTCTGAAATCGTGTGAAGTACTTTCTTTTTACTTTCTTCAACTTCAGCATCTAATACAGCACGTTGAGATAGAATTAATTTTTTATTTTCTCGATCAATTTCAACTACCTTTAAACGAAGGGTACGACCTTTGTAATCAGAAAAATCTTCAACATAATGACGCTCTACTAATGATGCTGGAATGAAACCACGAACACCTACATCCACAACTAATCCACCCTTAACAACATCAGCCACTTCTACTTCCATAACTTCTCCTGATTCAAACTTCTGTTGCAGCTCAGTCCATGCCTTTTCAGCTTGCACAGCACGCTTTGACAAGACCAGCTCATCATCTTCTGATTTAATGACCTTTAATTCTACTTCATCACCTTCAGATAATACATCACTAACCTTTTCAACGTGTAGGCTTGAAAGCTCACTAATAGGAACAATGCCATCTACTTTAAAGCCAACATCAACTAATGCTTGTTTATCTTCTACTTTTGATACCTTACCTGTAACTACTTCTCCTACTGCAAAGGACTTCATTTCAGTCAATTCTTGATTCATATCTTCCACCATTGATAATAGCCTCCTTCTACCCGAATTAACGGGAACATCTCACATGATTTATATAGTCTTCTTTCACTAAAGCGAAAGAGATTAAACAAGTTAAGAGTTTATACTCGGTGCTCTTCAATTAAGGAACGAATGCCCTCCATGATGTACTCAGTTGCTTCATCCGCTGATTTCTTTAGTTCTCTATATTCAGTAAAGTCTAATGGTTCCCCATAAACTAATTTAATTTTATTAAACTTCTTAAAAGGTCCTATGATTGCACAAGGTAATATAACAGCATTAGTGCGAAGAGCAAAAAATCCCGCACCTGTTAGGCCTTTACCAAGTTCTCCATCTTTACTTCTCGTACCTTCTGGAAATAGACCGAGCATATTATCTTCTTTTAAGATTGCTAGACCATTTCTAAGGGCTTGTTTATCGCCCATTCCTCTTTTGACAGGAAACGCTCCAACTTTAGGTAACAAACCTTTTAACACTGGGATATCAAAAAGCTCAGCTTTCGCCATAAAGTTTATCGGTCTTTCTATAAAACAACCAAGAAATGGAGGGTCTAAGTTACTTATATGGTTGCAACATAAAATAACGGGACCTTCCTTAGGAATGTTATCAGACCCTATTACTTCCGGCTTATAAAAAGAACGAAGATACGTTCTGAATATTGTTTGTCCAAATACATATGTATCCATAAATCTACTTCCTTTTTTCAGCCAACTGAAGAATTGTTTGTACTACATCTACTATCGACATTGAGGTTGAATCAATTTCAATCGCATCTTCTGCTTTCCTTAAAGGTGCAATCTCTCGATTTGAATCTTTCTCGTCTCGTAGTGCAATATCCTTCTTTAGTTGCTCTAAATCTGATTGATAACCCTTTTCTAGGTTTTCCTCATGACGCCGTCTAGCTCGTTCGTCTACAGTAGCATTTAGAAATACCTTTAGCTCTGCATCTGGTAGCACATGAGTCCCAATATCTCTTCCATCCATTACCGCACCACCAACTGAAGCTAATTGTCGTTGCTGAATTAACATAGCATCTCGAACAACTTTATGACTAGCAACAAGAGAAACATTATTTGTAACGTCAGTTAAGCGAATTTCTTCGGTAACATTAACATCATTAATGAAAACGTCCGCTGTTACTCCTTTTGTTGTAAGCTTAATAACAATTTCGTCCAGTAAAGGTTTGAAAGTAGCTTCATCTTCAAGATTAATCTGACTTTCTAACGCTTGATACGTAATCGCTCGATACATAGCGCCTGTATCTATATAGACATACTCAAGCTTCTTTGCCACTTCTTTTGCTACTGTACTTTTCCCAGCACCTGCTGGACCGTCAATCGCAATATTTATTCTTTTACTCATTTCACACCTCATTAAACCGAGAATGAGCAAATGGAATTTATCTATTTATTCACACAATATCATACCATATTCAGCTTAGATGGTCTAATTTAATCCATTTGTTCAAACCCTAAAGTTTTTATCTAAATTACGACTTTTTTCGCTTAGCCGCTACTTGCTTTTCAAAGCAAAAACGAATCACTTTTTGTCGGTCTTGCTCGCCGATTGTAACAAATTGAAGAGAAGCTCTCTCTCTTGTCTCAGGAAATTTCTTAAACACTCGTACAATTTTACATACTGTTTTAACATAGTAAGTTTCCCCTGATTGCATAGGTAGTACGAGCCAACAGTACAATTCGCCCTCATGAGGAATTTTTTTACCCGGTGGTATTACAATTGCAGCACCACCCCCACTTATGTCAAGAGTAATTGTTGTAAACGGGTCAAACTCATTAACTTTGGGGTGAATCGCAACATCTACTGAGGTATCAACCCTTACATAATTACGCCTTTGAATTCGTACATAGTTTTCTTTGCCTGGGTCCTTCAATAATAGTGTTGGCACTTGCCCTTTCTGTCTCCCTTGAATTTCTGTTTCAAAAGAGTAAACAGCTTGGTCCTTACCGACAAACCAGGCACTAAATTGGGTTCCTTCAAAAAAATAACTTATTTTTTTTGTTTCCTCACTTACTGGATAATCAATAACAAACTTGTCCTTTTGTAAATCGACAAGCCTGGATTTAAATCTCCGTGAGCTTAATTTATCTTTATTATGATCCTTTTCATTATTTACTTCTTCTTTTAGTTCAAGAAAAATAGTTGTCCCAATCTCAATCAATCGAAAAACTTCCTCCCCATTTTTATATGGTTAGTCCACTAATAATAGTTCCCAAAAAAAGTGGGAAATGGTCTCTATTGATTATTATGGCATGAATTTAGAAAAAGAAGAAGCAATAAATACGCTTCTTCTTTGAAAAAATTATGAGGTTTGATAGATTGGTTCTGCTCTGTCAAGCTTCTCTACATGTTCTTCATCACCGTTTTCTGCATTAATGAAGATACGATATGTATCATCGTTAATAACACCATAAAACTCGTAACAAAGAACTTCATCTCCAATGTCATTTATGATCACAGCGAGATGATCTTCCATAACTTCTAATTTTCCATTTAAGTAATCTCTAGCTTCTTCTTTCGTAATACTTGGTTGACTAAGGTCACGGTCATCTTTGTGGTTTAATAAATAGTCTTCACCTTCGTATCCGATAACAACACCATCGTCTAATGCCACTTCAATCACAATATGATCAGCATATATGCGAACATTATCATCTAAGTAAGCAAATTCGAACACTCCAATTGAATCATATTGCTTACTATCAACAAGTTGCATACCTTGAATGCCATTTCTCTCTAAAAATTGTTTTGCATTCTCAGAAGCTTCGTTTAAACTTATGTTTTGTTCAGCAATTTCACGATTCTGCAAGAACCATAGAACATGTCCACCACTTTCAGTAATGTCCATATAATAATGTGTTTCATGATCAGGGTCATCAATCGTTAAGCTATAAGCTTTATAAGCTAATCCATCTCCCGTTTCAGCAACGTGTACCTCTACATTTTCATCAATACCAATAAATTCTAATCCTTTTTGTCTCGCTTCATCGGCATTGATTGTTTCACCATTCAATCTTTCTGCCAGGTCCTCATCATTATAAACATCCATTTGTGAAAAGCCCGCTCCCCATTCGGTTTCGCTATAGCCCGTCACCATCTCGTTTACGTGTTCAAAACCGTTTAATACTGTATTATCAAGAGGCTCATTCATTGCTTGAACTTCTTTGTCAATATCTAACCAGCGTAAATCGTTTTGTAATAAATTTGCTTGTGCTCTCCGCAACTCATTTTGAACATCTGAAGACATGTGATACAAATGTTCTATTGTGTTATATTCCTCAGACGTTAATGGTTCCGTTTCCAAGTCCCGTACCGCTGTTTTATAACTAAATGTACCTACATCATCTAAAAACTTTTTCGCTTCGTGTAATTCCATCATCCCTATTGGTAACTGTCCGATTTCACTTTGAGCTAGTGAAGTTACCCTCCAAATATCAGCAAGCTTAGGTGAGATATGCTTTTTCGTATTCATCGCTAATACCGCACCTAAATCATCATCTAACTGATCCATATGATATACAAGTGAGTGAAAGGCACGTTGATAACTAGCCTCTACATTATTTGCCAGCACTACATTTTGCTGACTTTCAGAATATCCCCAATACCCAGTTGCAATTATTCCTAGTGCTAATACTCCAATTAAGATAGAACGAATCAATTACTTCACCTCCAACCTATTTAGCAAATACATGTTTCCCAATTGTTTTAATTTGCGGTCTTGACCAAATCCAAGGTGACCTCGCTGTAGAAGGGTTAAAGAAATACAATGCATGCCCAGTAGGATCCTGACCATTTACTGCATCTAACACTGCTCTTCTTGCTTCATCACTTGGATTGTTATAAATCGTACCATTAGCAACTGGTTCAAATGCACGTGGTTCAAAAATAACTTCAGAAATTGTATTTGGAAAATCTGAGCTATTTACCCGATTTAAAATAACAGCAGCTACCGCTACCATACCAACATATGGTTCACCCCGTGATTCAGCATGAACACACTGAGCCATAAGTTGAATGTCATTATCACTCATACCACTTGGTACATTTATTGCCTGCTCAATTGTTGGCTCGTCATCTCCTGGTGCAACAGGTGCCTCTTCAGCTGGTACTGGCTCCTCCGGTGTTGGTGCAGGCTCCTCTGGTGCAGGCGCTGCTTCTTCCGGAGTTGGCGTAGGCACTTCTGGAGTTGGTTGAGCTTCATCAGGCACTGGCGCTCCTTCTTCTGGTGCTGGTACTCCTTCTTGTGGTGCTGGTACTCCTTCTTCTGGTGCTGGTACTCCTTCTTCTGGTGCTGGCGCTCCTTCTTCTGGTGCTGGCGCTCCTTCTTCTGGTGCTGGTACTCCTTCTTGTGGTGCTGGTACTCCTTCTTCTGGTGCTGGTACTCCTTCTTCTGGTGCTGGCGCTCCTTCTTCTGGTGCTGGCGCTCCTTCTTCTGGTGCTGGTACTCCTTCTTCTGGTGCTGGTACTCCTTCTTCTGGTGCTGGCGCTCCTTCTTCTGGTGCTGCATCTCTCTTAGCTACACCCGTCCTGCTACCTTTTTCACCTTTTTGATTTTCTAGCGGTACGCCACCGTAATGAGTAAATTTTCTTCCTTCTCGTAGTGCTTGGTGAACAAATTCTTTATTAAAGTCCGTGGACCTCTCTAGCATATCTTTCATTTGTGGACCTACTAATCCATCAACATCTAATCCAAACTCTTCTTGGTATTTACGAACACTCCAATATGTGCTCCAGCCATATACTCCGTCAATTGTCCCATCGTAGAAACCGTTATACTGAAGTCTTGACTGTAATTCGACCACATCGTCGCCTGTTGCTCCTCTTTGAACAATTTGTTCAGAAAATGCTCCAACAGGTTCGCTTCCTAATACAAAAAAGAAATGACTCATACATAGCAAGATTATCATTGGATACATCCATGCTCTATGTTTGTTGCTCATGTTGCTTACCTCCTTGAGCTCTTTTTTAATGATTTTCACAGTGATTTGACCTTTTACCTATGATTGTCACTTTCGTAGTTGTATTGTTTGTAGTCATCCATTTTTTATACAAAAATACCATAAAATTATGAGTTATGATGGATGAGTTTTGAATTAGGAAAGAAAAAATCTCCGAGATGAAATAATTTTCATCTCGGAGATTTTTTTAAAGTTCTTTCAATTCATAACTCATAACCCATCATTCATAATTAACTTAGAGTACATTAAAATATCTTCCCTCAGGATGGGCAAAGACCATTGCTGTTACTGATGCTTCTGGTTCCATCATGAATTCTTCTGTTAGACGAATGCCTATTTTTCCTGGGTCAATGAGTTTAAATAGTTTCGCTTGGTCCTCTAGATTCGGACAAGCTGGATACCCATAGGAAACACGAACTCCTTGATATTTAGCTGAAAATCTGTCTTGCATCGTGAAATCAGCTGGGTCTGGGAAGCCCAATTGATCTCTCATTAATTGATGCACTCTTTCAGCAAAGCCCTCTGCCATTTCAAGAGCAATCGCTTGAATTAAGTGGCTATATAAATAGTCTCCATTTTCTTTCGCTTGTTCAGCTAGTTTCCTTACCCCTTTCCCTGCTGTTACAGCTAAGAAACCTACGTAATCCATTTCATTTGAAGTAACCGGACGCAGATAATCAGCTAAACATAAGTAAGGTGCTTGATGTTGTCTTGGGAATGTGTAACGCTCGATTTCAGTTTTTTCATCTTCTGGACTATAAATGATAACGTCATTTCCATCAGATTGAGCAGGGAAGAATTGATACAAACCATGCGCTGAAAGTCGACCACTGACTTTTGCATCGGCAATAATGCTTTCTACTTTGTCCTTTAACTGAAGAGCTTTTTCATCTCCCTCATCAAGAAGGCGACTCACTTTCCCTTGTAAACCTAGATGCTTACCTAGTAGCATTTGAAGATTAATGTATGGCTCTAAATGTGATATTTTATAATCCTTTAATACGTGAGGCTTAAAATCATTCGGTTTAAAGATAGGAGCTGTTTGAGAAACATTTGAGCGAATCCCTTCATCTACTTTAGCCTTCACCTGATTGTCAACTTGTTCTGCTGTTGCTGATTTTCTTTGCTCTTGCTCTTCTAGTAACTTAGCGCGCTCATCTTCTTTAACTAATTTATTAGCTAAATCTAAGCCGTTCATCGCATCCTTTGCATAAAGAACAAGTCCATCATATTCAGCGGAGATTTTATTATCAGTAAACTTTCTCGTTAATGCAGCACCACCTACTAAAATAGGAATGGAGATACTTTGTGCTCGTAAATCTTGAGCAGTTAATACCATCTGTTGTGCTGATTTTACTAATAGTCCAGATAAACCGATGGCACTTGGATTTTCACGTTTTACTGCTTCTATTAACTCATTAGATGTTACTTTAATCCCTAAGTTTACAATTTTAAAGCCGTTGTTTCCTAAAATAATCTCGACTAAGTTCTTTCCTATGTCATGAACGTCGCCTTTAACAGTTGCTAAGATGATCTTTCCTTTGCCGTTGTCATCCTCTTTCTTCTCCATATGAGGTTCTAGAAATGCAACAGATGCTTTCATCACTTCGGCACTTTGGAGTACTTCTGCAACAATTAACTCATTATTATTAAAGAGACGTCCTACTTCATCCATTCCAGTCATTAATGGTCCATTAATAATATCAAGTGGTTCATCATAGGAATCTAACGCTTTTTGTAAATCATCAAGTAAACCATCTTTTGTTCCCTCTACAATATAATTCGATAGCCTTTCTTCTAATGTAAGGTTTGATTGTTCAACTTTCTTCTCTACCTTTTTCCCACGATAAAAAGCGGTAAATTCTGCAAGAGTTTCATCCGTTGTCTCATATAAAAGAGTTCTTGAAAGGAGCTTCTCTTCATCAGAAATTGAAGCATAACGCTCAAGCTTTTCTGTATTTACGATAGCATAATCTAAACCAGCTTGAGTACAGTGATATAGATAAACTGCATTTAAAACTTCACGTCCTACTGGTGGTAAACCGAAAGAAACATTACTTACACCGAGTATTGTTAAACACTCTGGTAACGCTTCTTTAATTAAACGTATTCCCTCAATGGTCGCTTCTGCAGAACCTATATACTGCTCATCACCCGTTCCAACTGGAAACACAAGTGGGTCAAAAATAATATCAGTAGGTGCAATTTTATATTTATTTACAAGTAAGTCATATGAGCGTTTCGCTACCTCAAGCTTCCTTTCAGCTGTTACTGCCATCCCATCCTCATCAATTGTACCAACGACAACCGCAGCACCATATCGATGAATTAAAGGGGCTACCTTTTCAAAACGCTCTTCTCCATCCTCCAAGTTGATAGAGTTAATTATAGCTTTACCTTGTGAATATGTTAAAGCACGTTCAATGACTTCATCATCAGTTGAGTCAATCATAAGAGGTACCTTAACTTTGTTTACAACAAATTTCAGGAACTCTTCAATATCTTCTAGTTCTTCGCGGTCTGGGTCAGCTAAGCAGACGTCGATTACATGAGCTCCTCTTTTAACTTGAGCTCTTGCAATTTCAGAAGCTTCTTCATATAATCCATCCGCAATTAGATTCTTAAACTTTCTAGAGCCGATAACATTTGTTCTTTCACCAACAAATAACGGACGCATCGAATCATCATATACTAATGGCTCAATTCCTGACACAGCGTGAGGATGATTCTTTTGAGGTTGTCTCGGTTGATAGTTCTTCGTCATTTCAACTATTGCTTCAATATGCTCAGGCCTTGTACCACAACAACCACCAACAATATTTAACCAACCCTTCTCAGCAAAAGCAGTTAATTTTTGTGCAAGCGATTGTGGTGATTCATGATAGTTCCCTTCTTCATCAGGTAAACCCGCATTAGGGTAACAACTTACATATGAAGTAGCTAACTCAGATAATGAACGAAGATGATCTTGCATAAACTCAGGACCAGTCGCACAGTTTAAACCCACTACTGTCGGCTTCATATGCTCTAACGACAAATAAAACGCCTCGATATTTTGCCCAGCTAAAGTCGTACCCATTGGCTCAATTGTACCCGAGACAATTAATGGTAATTTTTTACCTGTAGAACCAAACGCACGATCAATCCCAATGTAGGCGGCTTTAACATTTCTCATATCCTGACTTGTTTCCAATAAAAGTAAGTCGACTCCACCATCCATTAGAGCTAGTACCTGTTCCTCATAGCAATCAGCAAGCTGGTCAAATGTAACACCACCTGTAACAGACAAAGACTTCGTTGTCGGACCCATTGCACCAGCAACAAAACGAGGCCATTCGCTTGTTGAATATTTATCTGCAGCAGCACGAGCAAGCTTAACTGCTTCGATGTTAATTTCTTTCGTTAAATGCTGAAGGTCATAATCCTCTAATACAATGCTCGTGGCACCAAATGTATTCGTTTCAACAATATCTGCTCCTGCAGCAAAATACGCCTCATGAATATTTGTAAGTACATGAGGAGCTGTAATGTTTAAATATTCATTACAGCCATCATAATCATCCCCACCAAAATCCTCAGCGGTAAGGTTTGATTGCTGAAGCATTGTCCCCATTGCACCGTCTAATACTAGTATTTTTTTTTGTAATTGTTTTTCAAATTCTGTTATTGTATTACTCATCCTTTAATCGGTCCTTTCTTATGTCAAAAGCATGTTCGATGGTCACTTTGTTGTAAGTACACCGACTTTTTCATGGATATACTTTGTTAATTCAACTGTCATTCCGTAACGTAAAAACGGTGTAATAAGATAAATTCCGTGGAAATGTTTTAACGCAACATCGATTAACGACTTTGATAAATCTACCCCTTCTTTTTGAGCAGCTTCTCTATTATCACCATGTGTAGCCATTCGAGCTCGAATCTCATCCGTTAACTTTATACCTGGAACTTCATTGTGTAAAAATTCTGCGTTCCTTGAACTTGTTAAAGGCATAATTCCTATATAAATTGGCTTCGTAATATGCTTTGTCGCATGATAAACATCAACAATTTGTTCTTCACTATAAATAGGCTGAGTCATAAAGTAATCCGCACCTGACTCAATCTTCTTTTCCATTCTTTTAACTGCCTTATCTAAATGACGAACATTAGGGTTAAAAGCGGCCGCAACAGAGAAATTCGTTTTCTGACCTAACGACTTCCCTGAAAAAGAAATACCTTCATTAAGCTGTTTAATTAACTGTATTAAATCAAAAGAAGTTAAATCATATACAGATGTCGCTCCTGGAAAATCACCTATTTTTGTAGGGTCACCAGTAATTGCTAACAATTGATCAATCCCTAATGTATGTAAACCCATTAAATGAGACTGAAGACCAATTAAATTTCTATCTCTGCACGTAACATGAATTAGAGGACGCGCCCCTACTTGGGTTTTTATAATTGAGCCTAATGCCATATTGTCAACACGTGGCGATGCTAATGAATTATCTGCCATTGTTACAGCATCAACACCAGCTTCTGTTAATTTTTTCGCTCCTTCTACAAATCCTTCAATTGAAAGTTGCTTAGGAGGATCTAGCTCGACAATGACGGAATGACGCTTTCTAACAATTTCATGTATTGGCTCTTCTGAATTATTCTTATATATATTGATTTTTTCTGGCTCTGAAGAAATAACGACCTTTTCTTCAATTGGTGCTTTTCCTTTTAATGCTTGAGCCATTGCTTCAATATGCTCTGGCGTTGTACCACAACAACCACCTAATAGTCGAATCCCTTGCTCACGGAACTTTAACGCACTTTCTCCAAAGTAGCTAGGGTTAGACTGATAGAAAAAGCGTCCATCACGGTAATCTGGCAAACTTGCATTTGGATAAGCAGACAAGAATGCATTATCTAGTAATGGTACCTCTTCGAAGGATCGAGTCATATGGTAAGGTCCCATACGACAATTTAAACCAACTACATTTGCACCGACATTCGCCAATTGAGTTAGTGCACTTGAAATCTTCATTCCATTGTGTAGTACGCCAATATCCCCTAAAGATACTTGAGCTATTATTGGAATATCTGTCATTGTTCTAGCTATTTTTACAGATTCAAAAATTTCTTCAAAGTCGTAATAAGTTTCAAGAAGTATTCCATCTGGTGTTTCTTCTAATAAACTATCAAGCTGGTTTACAAAACTACTTTTAATCTCCTCTAAAGCCCATGCCTTCTTCTGAATTCCTCTAATTCCACCAATAGTACCTAGAACGTAGCTTTGATTTTTGGCTGCTTTTTTTGCAATGTTAACTGCTGCACGATTAAGTAATTTAACCTTATTATCGAGTCCATATTTTTCTAATTTAATTGAGTTTGCCGCATACGTATTTGTTTGAATAACATCAGCACCAGCGTCAATGTAGGCACGGTGAACATCAAATATCTTCTCTTCTTGAGTAATGTTTAATTCTTCATAACAATTATCGACACCTTGAGCATACAGAAGCGTACCCATGGCTCCATCACCAATTAAGATTTTTGATTGTAAGTCTTTTAATAGGTTCATATGTTTCGCTTCCCTTCGCTCTGTTCAAAAACTAGTAGCAATTGCCTTTGATTGTCCAAGAACAATCTTTTTTCTTTTTTATACTTTCTGACTAATTTTCTCGAAAGCTTGTTTAAAGTCTTTAATAATATCTTCTGTTTTTTCTAAACCTACAGATAAGCGTAGCAACCCTTCAGAAATCCCTCGCTTCTCACGTTCTTCTTTAGGCATTGCAGCATGGCTCATTGTTGGTGGATATGACAAAATTGATTCAACAGCACCGAGACTAACAGCAAATACAGGTAGCTCCACTTGCTCTACAAATCTCTTAACCGCATCTCTATCACGCAATGCAAATGAGAGAACAGCCCCAAAACCATCCGCTTGTTCCTTTTGTAATTGATGACCTGCGTGCTTTTGTAAACCTGGATAGTAAACAGTTTCTACCTCTGGCACTGTTTCCAACCATTCTGCAATCTCAAGTGCTGCTTTGGATGAGTGCTCCATTCGAACATGCAGAGTCTTTAAGCCACGTAATACTAACCAGCAATCTTGAACTCCAAGTACACAACCAAATGAGTTTTGTAGGAATGCTATCTGTTTTCCTAGCTCTTCATCTTTTACAACTGCTAAGCCTGCGATAACATCACTATGACCACCGATGAATTTCGTTGCACTATGTAATACTACATCTACACCAAATTCAATTGGTCTTTGTAATGCAGGAGTTAAAAACGTATTATCAAGGAATGTTAAGCAGTTATACTCCTTAGCAATCTGCACCAGTCCTTTAATATCCGTCACTTTTAACGTTGGGTTTGAAGGAGTTTCAATATATAGTAATTTTGTGTTTTCTTGAATATTGGTTCTTACTTCATCAAGGTTCGTCATATCAACGAACGTAACTTCTATCCCTAGTCGAGGTAATACTTCTGTGACAAAACGAAATGTCCCGCCGTATACATCACTTGTAATTACTACATGGTCTCCCTTCGATAAAAGCATAAAAGCAGTTGAAATTGCTGCCATACCTGATGCGAATGCAAAACCACGAGTGCCTCCCTCTAACTGAGCTATTGTCTCTTCTAACACTTCTCTTGTCGGGTTACCCGAACGTCCATAGTCATATTGTCCAAATGTATCAAAATCAAATTGATGAAATGTTGATGCATGTTGGATCGGGACACTTACTGCGCCGTTATGTTTATCAACCTTATGGTTATTATGCAATAATTGTGTTTGAAAGCTATATTCATTACTCATATTTATTAAACTCCCCTTATTTGATATTCTCTTCAACGTATGCAAATGCTTGTGCTAAATCTGCTATTAAATCCTCGACAAATTCAATTCCTACTGAAAAACGTAATAATCGATTACAAACACCATTCGCTAAACGAACTTCCTCTGGTACATCTGCATGTGTTTGAGTTGTAGGATATGTCATTAAACTCTCTACTCCGCCAAGACTTTCTGCAAATGAGATAAGCTTTAATTGTTGAAGGAAAGGATTGACCCAGTCCTCTTTCTTAATACGGAATGACATCATGCCCCCTCTGCCCGGGTACAAAACATCAACGACACTTTCATGCTGTTGTAAATATTCTACAATCGCCTTGGCATTTCTTTCATGCTGTTCCATTCGTAATGCAAGAGTTTTCATTCCTCTAATTAATAGCCAAGAATCAAATGCACCCAATGTACCACCCATGCCATTAAAGAACATAAACAATCGCTCACAAAGCTCTTCTCCTTTAGCGACGATTAAGCCTGCTATTACATCGTTATGCCCACCTAAATATTTAGAAGCACTATGAATCACAATATCTGCTCCTTCTACTAATGGCTGTTGTAATAGGGGTGTGTAAAATGTGTTATCAACGATAAATAATAGATTATACTTTTTTGCTATTTTTGCTAAAGCTGAAATGTCCGCTTCCTGCATTAGTGGATTAGTAGGTGTTTCGATAAAAAGAGCTTTCGTTCTCTCATTAATCTTACTTTCAAATGTAGCCAAATCCCGTGGGTCACTATAGCAAAACGTTAAGCCCCAGTTATTCCAGCCTTGCTCGAATAATCGATAAGTGCCTCCATAAAGGTCTTGCGAGGCAAGAATTTCATCTCCTTGTTTAAACAATGAAAGGACCGTTTGCACCGCTGCCATTCCTGAGCTACAGGCGTACCCTCTATCTCCATGCTCTAATTTCGCTATAGCATTTTCTAATACTTCCCTTGTCGGGTTTCCTGTTCTAGCATAATCATATCCAGTTGACTCACCAATTCCTGTATGACGATAAGCTGTTGAAAAATAGACAGGTGTGTTAATTGCTCCTGTACGCTCATCTAGTCTGTTTCCGATTTGCACCAATGTTGTCTCTAATTCTTTTCTGTTCATGTTCAATCTTCCTCCTATCCAATTATGCCACTCTATCTCTTTACAATAAACTCATAATACTCAGAATCTTAAATAAATATTTGTATACAAAAAGGAAAATTAAACACACAATGCGCCTTTTCTTTTAAAAAGGAGTAATTTTTCATTCCTGATTATAGAACAAAATTTGCATAGCTGAATTTGTTAAAAATATGCTTTCACTTATCCACATTGAAATATTTTAAAGTTCCTAAGCAACAAAAAACCCTTCCTCTTAAAATAAGAAGAAGGGTTTGTCATATAACTGGCTTCTTCTTATCTTTCAAGCTGGCTTTAAAAACGCTTGCTGGATTTAGCACCTGACCAGTTTCGGCTGGTTGCTGAGACTTCACAGGGCCATGTCCCTCCATCTCTCTTGATAAGAATGTTCTAACTATTTAATTGGTTGATATAAAATTACACTAAAAAACTGTTTAATGCAATAGTAAATCGATAATTTTTCTCACTTTAACGCAGAAATGTTTTATAAGAGTCAAATGTAGCTTGTAAAACATTTACACAGTTTAGGTGTTAAAGAAAAATAACCCTCACTTATTCAGGTGTTGCATCCACTTCTAAATTGTTTTCGTTTCCACAAATACAACGTTTGAAGCCAGTTTCATATCCACCCTCACTGTTCGGCTTCCCTCGTAAAATATACTTTTCACCACACTCTGGGCATCGAATAACAACACGATATCTATCGGCTCCCATTACAAATCCCTCCTTACAAAACTTGACGCTCGTTTGCTTGTTTTACTTTTGATAGAGCCAGCCACCATAAAGCTATCATCAACGGTATCATCGTATAGATAAAGATGTCTGCTGATATGATTAGTATGTAATCATATCCACCATGAATTAATATAGGGATTACGAGGGATAAAATAAGCCATTTATTTTTATCCAACTCAAACCTCGCCCTTCCTAAATAATAACCCATCATTACTCCAAAAATTGCATGACTAGCAACTGGCAGCAACGCTCTACCTAAAGCTGTCTCAATTCCATACGCAAATAAATAAAATAAATTTTCTGCTGTTGCAAAACCTAGCGATAGTGATACACCGAATACAATCCCGTCATAAGGCTTGGTAAAGTTCCCATGTTTATAAGAAACAAAAAACAAAAGAAACCATTTAAAAAATTCCTCAATCAAGCCGCTTAAAATAAAAGCTTTATAAATAGGAGCAAGGAAAAAGCCTTCTTCAATAAAAGCATATTGTAGAACCATAACAGGAAACACTAATAGTATTCCCATAATAAAGCTTTTTGTAACTTGACCTATTGTTTGTAAGCCGTAACCATTCCTCAAATAGAAATAACTAAGAAGTGCTAAACCTGGTGCGGCTGCGGCTGTAATTAAAGACAGCACGTAAATTCCATTCCCCTCTATTATTTTCAATTGTAACATGTCATATTTCTTAATAAAAGTTTATACAATAGAGCCGTATTACAGGTAGAAACCCGACATGGTGGTTACCCTTGTAAGATAATATTTGCTAAGTTTATTATTTTAAAGTAACGTAATTATATGGTAATAATGGAACATGGTCAACAAAAGAAGCTATATAACAAGAGGTGAAAATAAATGAAAAAAATACTGATTATACACACTGGTGGTACGATTGCAATGAAGGAGGACGAAACTGGTTCTGTCAAACCCAACACAGAAAACCCCCTCTTTTCTACTATTGATTCTATCTCAGATAAAGCATCTATCATTGTCGATGACTTTCTTAATATTCCTTCTCCTCATATGACACCTACTCATATGGTCGATTTAGCAAATCGAATAAAAGAAAAAATAGCAAGAGAAGCGATTGACGGTATAGTTGTAACTCACGGTACAGATACGTTAGAAGAAACTGCCTATCTGCTTGATTTACTTGTTCATACGTCCATACCAATCGTCATTACAGGTGCGATGCGCTCGAGTAATGAGCTCGGCTCTGACGGACCACATAATTTAATTTCTTCTATTCAAACAGCTAGTAATTCAGAAGCTCATGGTAAAGGTGTACTCGTAGTTTTTAATGATGAAATTCATACGGCAAAGAATGTAACAAAAACTCACTCTAGTAACATTTCAACTTTCCAAAGTCCTCAATATGGACCAATTGGGATAGTCACAAGAAGAGGAGTCTTCTTTCACCACACCCCATTGAAGCGAGAATGCTTTCAAGTAGATAAACTGACAAAGAAAGTCGCACTATTGAAGACATATGCTGGTATGACAGGTGATATCATAAAGGCAATTGCAGACACAAAGATAGATGGACTGATTATTGAGGCTTTCGGTCAAGGGAATGTCCCACCTTCGATAACAACAGAATTAAAAGAACTTGTAGAAAAAGAGATCCCTATCGTACTTGTTTCTCGCTCCTATAGCGGAATTGTACAAGACACGTATGGATATGAAGGAGGGGGTAGAAAACTGAAAGAAATGGGCGTAATTTTCACAAACGGCCTAAATGGTCAAAAAGCAAGGTTGAAGCTTATGACAGCACTAGAGACAACGACTAACCTGGAGGAATTACAGGAGATTTTTTTACGCTAAAATAACTTTGACATAGTTTTCAAGAAGCATAGTATATGGAACTTCTTAAACATTCTTAAGAGCACACTATTCCAAACGAATAGTGTGCTCTATTTACACTCGTTCTTTAATTGCCTTTGCGATCGACTCTCCATGAAACCGTCCATTTTCTATGAAAATTTCATTTGCATTATTACCAGCTGCGATAACACCAGCAATAAAAATATTTTCTACATTAGTTTCCATCGATCCTATATTAAAAACAGGTCGG
This sequence comes from Bacillus sp. FJAT-45350, assembly GCF_002335805.1. Classification (NCBI taxonomy): domain Bacteria; kingdom Bacillati; phylum Bacillota; class Bacilli; order Caryophanales; family Bacillaceae; genus Bacillus; species Bacillus sp. FJAT-45350. The sequence continues at coordinate 1,985,897 of NZ_NISU01000001.1, forward strand.
CCTGTTTCCTCTTCTATATCAACACCAATTGACTTCAAAAATTGATGGTCAGGATGGTATCCAGTCATAGCAAAGACAAAATCAGCCGGGGCTACGCGCTCTTCCCCAGCAACTGTATAAATAACTTCGTTTTCCTTTATTTCTATCACATTTGCTTCAAAATCCATTTTAATAAATTCGTTATTTAATAACGATTCAAACTCTGGTAGTATCCATGGTTTAAGACTTTGTGAAAATTCACTTCCTCGGTAAAGAACGGTTACTCTCGCTCCCGCTTTCTCTAATTCAAGCGTAGCATCAACAGCTGAATTTTTCCCACCTATAACTACAATATCCCTATCAAAGTATGGATGAGCTTCCTTAAAATAATGAAAAACATGTGGTTGGTCCTCACCAGGGACTCCCATCACGTTCGGATGGTCATAATAACCTGTTGCAATAACTATGTAGGTCGCACGGTAACTATCTTTTGAAGTTCTAATAACAAAAGAAGTATTACTTTCTTTTGTTATTTTCTCTACCTTTTCAAATGGATGAACTCGAATGTTCTTTCTCCTTACAACATCACGATAGTAAACTAGCGCTTGGTTTCTTTTTGGCTTTCGTTCCTCCGTTACAAAAGGAACTCCTCCAATTTCTAATTTTTCACTTGTACTAAAAAACGTTTGATGTGTTGGGTAACGATAAATTGAACTTACTACATTATCTTTTTCTATCACTAAAGGGTCGTACCCTTGTTCCATCAATGATAGTGCAGCTGCTAAGCCACAAGGTCCTCCACCTACAACAATCACTTTTTCTTCTTTCATACAATACACTCCTTGATAAACTCTCTCCCCAAATTTTACAGTTCTTTCACCAAATTTGCCAGGAAATACGTATAGGGGATGTCATCCTACCTCTATATTGACATCCCCTGGCTTTATTATTTTTTAAATGATAACTGAACAAATGTTTCAATCATTTCCTCGTAAGATAAACCATACTCTCGAGCTGCATCTGGATACAAACTTGTTGGCGTCATTCCAGGTAATGTATTTACCTCTAATATTACCGGCTCTGTACCATCAGTTGGTACAATAAAGTCAACCCGAGAATAGACATCACAACCAAGAGATTGATGTGCGAGAACAGCATTTTTCTGTAAAGATTCTGTTACTTCCGCTTTAAATTGAGCTGGAACTATATGCTCACTCATTCCGGGTGCATACTTCGCTTCATAGTCATAGTACGTATTTTTTGAGACAATTTCCACGACTGGTAATGCCTTTTCTTCCCCTTTTTGACCAAGTACCGCCACTGTAACTTCTCTTCCTGAAACAAATTCCTCCACTAGAACCGTATCATCGTGCTTAAATGCCGCTTCTATTCCTTGTTTTAGTTCTTCTTGGTTGTTAGCAAACGTAATACCAATTGTAGATCCTTCTTGATTGGGCTTAACAACTGCAGGAAAAGGAAAATTAATTTCTGCTGCATCTTTTTTATAGTTGTGTTTATATAGAACTCTTTCTTTAGCTACACGAATTCCTTCTCTTTGGAAGAAGTGCTTTGCTTTCGCCTTATCCATTGCTAAAGCTGAGCCAAGAACCCCTGACCCTACATACGGTAATCCGACCATATCTAATAGCCCTTGAATTCGACCATCTTCACCGAACCGCCCATGTAATCCAATATACACAATATCAACATCTAATGATAAAATTTCATTTATTCTATCGGGGTGAAAGTCAATACCAATTACATCATGACCTTTTTTCTCGAGTGCTGCGATAATACCTTTACCTGAGGATAAGGATACCTCTCTCTCAGCAGACGTTCCACCATATAGTACAGCTATTTTCATAAGCTTAATCACTCCTACAGACGATTATGTATTCATTATATTCGCCTACTTCTATCTTGGTACATTGTTTACATTATAACTTTGTACTAGATAACGGTAGACACTTACCTTATATAACCAAAAGGCTACTGATATCTTATCACTTTTACAGCAAATAGAGAATCCGCAATCACTACTAATAACTCCATAAAAAAATACCGATATAGTGACTTCAACGAAACCAGCTTATCGGTATTACGTACTTTTTTATTTTTTTCGATTAATAAACGTGTGATAGGTACGGTATATCGCCTCTAGTTCCATAAGAACCTTACCGTATTCAAATACCCGATAGGATGTAATCGTTGAAGGGTTTCCAAATTCAGCAAGAATGGCGATTAATGACTCTTCGTTAATGCCATAAATATCATGCTCATCAAATCGTAAATAAAATTTATCATTAAATGAAATAAGTGTTCCAGCAGTAACGCCGAATGGATATAATCTTGATGCTAGCCCAATTATATCTTCAAAATTTTCAAATTCATAAAAGATTTCATCGCTTTCATCAAGAGTTACTTGCATCTCTATATATCCATCATCATAGTCATCGTCAATATCCTGTTCTTCTGGATTCCCCTTTGTTACGATTATTACCATGCCTTGCGCTGGTAACGAAAACACTTCTACAGCCACTGGGCCATCTGCTTTAAAGCCTAACTCATCGTTAGCTTCAAGCATTAAATCTCTAAATAAATCATGAACCTTAGGTACATCGAGCCATAAATCTTCCTTTGATAAGCCTCGCTCACTTAGGTCATCATACGTTAAGAAAATCTTTATTTTATCAACGTCTAAACGTTCCAACCTCATACATGACCCTCCCTTAGCGGTAACCTCGATAATTCGAGAATTAACCCCTTGGTCCTCTTCTAATTACTCATAGGATATGTGAAACTCTACTTAATGGTTCATACTTTACAATAAAAAGGGCAGGAGGGAATGTTAATGATAAATTATGAGTTATAGATTATGAATTTCATTAACAAATAGTACTTCCCTTACAGTAATAAAAACTTAGATAGCCACTGTTCCCATTCTTCCTTTGTATTACCAACCATATATTTTTTATAATCTTCTTGTTGCTTTTTCGACAGGGCTTTTAGAGCTCCTCCCCCAACACCAATAACAACTTCAGAGAAATTTTCATCAACCATATCGATTAACTCAATAGTTTCCTTAAGATTTTCAACCATTGTACAAGAAGTAAAGAAGAACTTCGCCTCTACCTCTTCTAATACAAACTGAACATCTTTCTTCGGAACTCCAGCTCCTATATAAATCACTTCAAACCCCTTTTGACGTAAATAAAGCATAAAAATGAGTAGACCGATTTCATGTGTCTCATTTGGGCCACAGACAGCAACTACCTTGGGCAGAAAACTATCAATTGGATAGCCATGAAACACATTGCCTATTCTTGTACGTAAAAAGGCGGAAATATAATGCTCATGAGCTACGGTTATTTCACCGCGCTCCCACATATTACCGACTTTTACCAAGAGTTTTCCTAGTATATCTACAGCTACCTTTTCAATACTAAATAAACTAAATGCATGGTTAAGCAACTCCTGAGCTTTTGATTCCTCGAACTTCAGAAGCGCAGACAAAATATCATCTGCCATTTTTACTGATTTATCATCAAAATGAGCTTCTACATTTATATCCGATGTGAATTCACCTTTTTCCATAAGACCAACAGCCTGTCCAATAGTAAACCCTTTATTCACTTTATCAATTAACCATTTTAACTTAGAAACATGTTCATCTGTATACAAACGATGACCAGCTTGATTTCTGACAGGCTCAATAATTTGATACCTTCTTTCCCACGCACGTAAAGTACCTGCCTGTATTCCAAGCATATTAGAAATAGCTTTAATATTATATTTGCCCTCATTCGATGCCATAATTTTATCCCCCAGCAGGTATAATGAATGTAATTAGATACTTCTTGTATAATCTCTTTATCATATCCTACAAGAAAATTATATAGGATAAACACACATCGTGTAAATTTTGTACAACTTATGAATAAACACTCTATAGGAGTCGTCTCAAAGGGGAAAAGTGACCCTTTTGAAGACTATTTTAAATACTCCAATACTTTATTTATCTTTTTTCGCTCTTAAGGTTAGTAAATGTGTCTCAGATGGGGCTCCTAAACGAAAAGGAACTCTTGTCGTACCATAACCATTACTATTTAAATGTAGGAAATTCCCATGCTTCTTTAACGAGCCAACTTCTCCAAGTCCAAATCCCCAAAACCTAATCTGGCCACCGTGCGTATGGCCAGATAATAATAATCCAATTCCATCATCCTCTGTAATCTTATCAATGATCTCCGGATTATGACTAACTAATAACCTAAAGCTACTATGATCACAATCGGAAAGTGCATAGTCTAATCGATCTCTTTTATGTCCAACATCATCTACTCCAAGCAGATAAATTTTTTCATTTTCCATTTCTAGAGATATAGCTTTATTATCTAATATCGTTACATTTTTCTCCAATAAGAGAGCATCTAAACTCCTAAAGTCACCTTCATAATCATTGTTCCCCCAGACAAAGTAAGTCGGGGCTATAGAACGCAGTACTTCTATATTCTTTTTTACCCTATCGAAAGGAACCTTCTTTTCAAGTAGGTCTCCTCCTATAACGATAATATCGGCTTTTCCGCGTATTTTCTCAAGTATCTTTTCATTAATTCTTCTAAAGTGAATATCAGAAATAAAAAAAACCTTCATCCCATCAAATGACTTGGGAAAGGCATCTGGAAAAAGTTCAAACATATTCACTCTATTTCGGTGTGCTTCAACGAACATATAAATAGTGATGAATACACAAATTAAAATTCCAACTACAATGAATATCATACCATTGATGTACCTCCTGAGATGAAAGTTCTCAGCCTTGAACTTTATCCTTTTCTTTTTTCAAATCAGCGTCCATTATACCATAAAATAGGGAAAGTCCTAAAGCGAATAGGGCTACCCATATTTGTAGAAAAAAAAGAATGGCAAAGCTAATAAGTAATAGAAACGTAATTTTTTTATCATACGACTTCAACTGCCGATTGCCCTTAATTTTATGATAATAGGCTTTCGTTAACTTTCTTATTACTACAGAAAAACATAGAAAACCGACGATAAAGGCGATAACTGAACCAAGTAAGCTAAAAGGCCCAAATACCAATTCAGCAAAAATTAGTGAGACTGTGAATTTTTCAGGCACTGGAAAAGAAACCATCGCGATCGTCACCCCAAGTACCCCCACCATAAGAAAAAGGATGTTACGGTCTAGTTTTCTTCTCATCTGTATCCCTCCATAGTAACTATACATTTGTACATTTTATTCATTTCCTATATCGATATGCAGTTGTAGCTAAATTGAAAACACTAAGGTAAAAAACACCATTGATATTTGTGTGAGCATGATGTATTATAGCAATATAAGAACAAGCTGATTTGTTCGTATGAATAATAAAGTTTTAACCTTTAAACTGTAATAGGGAGTTTTAATCGAAGCTCGAATGACAAACCTCTGTCTATATGACAAGGAGGGCACGCAGGAACGCTTCTGCAAACACCCACTTTTAGGAGTGGTGGTTTTAAAACTTTATTATACCAATCGTACGGCAAAACCGGCTCTAAATTATAACATTTCAAACCAGCTCCCTAATGGAGGCTGGTTTTTTTATTTTATGCCTTCCTTTACTAGCAAGAGATACACATTTGATTATTTTACTAGAATCTAGCTACCTGTCCGTACCATTTTTTCAATATAGTAATACCTTTATAGTAAGGGAGGGTATCAATTGAATAAAGAAGAAGCGTTAGAGATTATTGCCCTTTTGGATCAATTGGAAGAAAAACTAAAAATGACGTCGTACAATAATTTACTTGTCGGGATTATAAATACAAGAAATCGTATTATTAATGACTACCTAGAGTAGTTTTGATGCGGGGATTCCAATTTCAATTCACTATAAACAATAATATACAAAAAGAAGTAAAGATAGTTCAACTTCCTACTACCTCCTCTTTTAAAACAGAAAAATGCTAGGGTCTATTTTTCCCTAGCATTTCTTACTATATTGCCTTACACTTTAAATTTATTTACTTCTTCTTGTAGTTGTTCAGCCATGTTCGCTAATTCCGATGCACTTGCTGTAATCTCCTCAACAGTGGCTGATTGTTCCTCTGCTCCGGCTGCAACTTGTTGGGAGGAAGCTGCTGATTCTTCTATAATACTTGAAATTTCCTGTATAGATTGTAAAACATTTTCTGTGTTTGATTTTAATCGTGTAAAAATTTGTTTTGTATCTTTTGCCCCTGCTTCTGTTTCTTCAGCCTGTTTTACAATTACTTTAAGTGAATCTCCACCTTTGCCGATTAACTTCACTTGTTCTTCAACTGAAAGTAAATTCTTCTCCATCAAGTTTACAGCAACAGATGTTTCACCTTGAATTTCTTTTATTATTTGTGTAATTTCACCAGCAGATAGACTTGATTGCTCGGCTAACTTACGCACTTCATCTGCAACAATCGCAAAGCCCTTACCATGCTCACCAGCACGAGCCGCTTCTATCGCTGCATTTAATGCAAGTAAATTTGTTTGGTCTGAAATATTTGTAATAATTGTAATAATGTCACCAATCTTCTCAGAGTATTCACCCAAAGCGTGAACAGAACTTGACGCAGAAGATACAATTTTACGAGTTTGGTCAATTTGATTGATTGCTTCAACTATTGAACGCTCTCCATCTCGTGCAATCGCTGTAGATGTTTCAGCATTATGTAATGTTATATCTACATGATTGTTTCCATTCTCTACTTCTTTCACTGACTCTTCCATCATCGTTAAAATTGATGATGCATAATCATTTTGCTTAATAACCCCTTCAGACACTTCATTAATTGTCGTAGCAATTTGTGTTGAAGACTGTTCTGTTTGTTCTGCACTTGCAGCTAACTGTTGTGAAGAAGAAGTCGCATGCTCTGCGCTCTTCATAACATTTTTTACAATTGAACGAACATTACCTACAAATTGATTTGTAGCAGTAGCCAATTCTCCAATTTCATCTTCACTATCTACCTTTATTTCCTTTGTTAGGTCCCCACCACTTGATGCCAATACATTTAACTCATGACGTAGGTGATTAATAGGTTTACTCATTCTAGATGAGAACCACAATGAAAGAAGTACAGTTACTAAAATAATAGCTGTAGCTATTGCTATTATGTCATTACGCAATTTATACAGTTCAGTAAAAGCCTCTACTTCATCAACCTCAATCACCAATCCCAAAACTTGTTCACCAATTAATACTGTTCCCACAGCCCCTAAAACTGGATTCCCAATATAGTCTGGATAAATCCCATTAAACTCAAATGTCAAATCACGATTTCTAATAGGTTCACTAAGTACACCTACCGCCATCGTATTAATCGTTACGTTCATTGCGGCACCTTCTGTATAATCACCTAATCTTGTATCTGTATATAATAAACCTTCTTCGTTAATTAAATATGCGTCTCCACTTTGACCAATTCTATGAATCTGATTATGTACAAGATTTGATATTAATTGCTGATCAAGTAAGATATTAACGGTACCAACAAAATCACCACTCGTTCCATTACTATAAACAGGTGTAGCTAGAATTTTTACATTTGAACCATAGACATCTGAATAGAATAATTCAGACCAAAATTGTTCCCCCTGCAACGAATTGATGAAATAATTTCTATCTGAAATATTTGTTCCTTCAATTCCTTTTTCAACTGTCGCATATGTTACGACACCAGATTCGTCAGCTATAAATATATTAGTAAATTCGTATTCTTCTAAAGTCGTAGTTAAAATTCGGTCCAATTCATTGTATGAGCTTTGTCCTTCACCAATCGTTTCATCTATCATATGTAACTCGGCTATCTTTTCATACAATGAACTTGCCATGACTTGCCCATCACCAGCTCGTTCCGAATAATAATTATTAATTTTTGATTTTGTTAGCTCAAGAAATATTTCATTACCTTTTATTACCTCAGTCGTCATATTATTCTTCGCATCATTGTATATCAAGGTACTTATACCCACTAATGGTAGGAACGATACGAAAAACACTAATACTAAAAGCTTATTCCTTATTTTCATTCTCTTCCACATAGTACTTCTCCCTTCCTATTTATCTAGTACCAGTACTAGGAATTTCTTATCACAATAAAATACTATACCTATTTTACTGTCCTTTGGAAAGTAATTACACTCAAAAAAATTAACTACCTATAGAAAAACATATAAAAAGTCTACACCAGATCAAAAAAGCCCATAGCAAATTGAACTGCACCCCAAAAGTTAGAGTTAGAATCTGACTTCTGGGGTGTATTTTTATGGCTAAATATAGTGAAGAATTTAAATTAATAGTAGTAATAGAGTATCAAGAAGGAAACCTATCATATGTCAACTTGGCAAAGAAACATGGGATGCGAGATAGCACTGCAATACAAAAATGGGTAAAAGTATACGAAAAATTTGGAGTGGACGGTTTGATGAAGAAGAATAAGAATCAAACTTATTCTGTTCAATTTAAACTGAATGTTATAAGCTTTATGCAGAGAACAGGTTCTTCAAGGACAGAAGCTGCCCTTCACTTTGGATTAACAAACCCTTCTACAGTTAGCACATGGAAGAAAGCTTTTTTGGAAGGTGGTCCTGAAGCCCTGGTTGGAGTGAAAGGAATGAAACCTTTGTCTGATAAAGCTAAGGATAAAAAAATCAAACCTACTGAAGAGAAAGAAATGACATATGAACAAGAATTAAAAAGAGAAAACGAGCTTCTTCGTTTAGAAGTAGAATACCTAAAAAAGTTGCGAGCTTTTCAGATGGATCCGGAGGGCTATCTCGAAAAGCACAAACAGCAATATCATTCGAACTCAAAGAAAACTACCGATTAAAAGATGTTTTATATGTGGTTGGTATTCCTGAATCATCGTACCACTATCATGTAAAGCGAATAAAAGAAGTGAATCCCGATCAAGAGCTTGAAACATATATTCAATCTATTTTTGAAGAGAATAATGGTAACTATGGTTACCGTCGTATCCATTTAGAATTGAGAAACCGTGGGATTGACGTAAATCACAAGAAGGTTCAACGTATAATGAATCAACTTGGACTCAAAGGAGATAAGTTCAGACGAAAAACACGCAATTATAGTTCTTACAAAGGGAATATCGGTACAATTGCGAAGAATCGTATTAACCGTCGTTTCTTTACAAATGTGTGCCATCAAAAATTAGCAACAGATATCACAGAATTTAAATGTTTAGATGGAGTGAAACTGTATCTGAACCCCATTATGGATATGTGTAACGGTGAAATTCTATCGCATGGGATAAGTATGCGCCCGACCTTAGAGCTTGCACTTGATCCTCTCGATGAGGCTCTTGAAATTGTAAAGGGTTCAAAGTATAGAACAACGATACATTCTGACCAAGGTTGGCATTATCAACATAAAAAAGTGGGTTAAAACGCTCAAGAAGAACAAAATATTTCAGAGTATGTCACGAAAAGGAAACTGTCTAGATAATTCACCTATGGAGAGCTTTTTCGGCTTACTAAAACAAGAGATGTATTATGGAGAAGCAAAATGCTCATATGAAGATTTAAAAAAGAGAATTGAAGATTATATTTTTTATTATAATACCAAGCGTATAAAGCAAAAATTGGCTGGTATGAGTCCGGTTCAATACCGCATCCACACCAACCAATTAGCTGCTTAAAATAAAACTCTAACTTTATGGGGTCACATCACAAGCAATATAGCTAGAGCATAGGCTTTTCTTTGAATTAAGATTATATAGGGAATTTTTCCTTATTAGAACTTGTTACTTTAACAAGTTCACGAGTATTTTTCTCCACTTCTATAGGGTTAACTATTTTTCTTGCAACACCAGTTCGTATCGCTGCCTCTGCTACAGCACTTGCTACAGCGGGGGCAACCCTTGCATCAAATGGTGCAGGAATAACATAATCATCAGTTAAATCTTCTTCATCTATTAAATTCGCAATAGCATATACAGCCGCAATTTTCATTTCTTCGTTAATATCAGAAGCACGTACATCTAATGCTCCTCTAAAAATTCCTGGAAAAGCTAAAACATTATTTACTTGGTTAGGAAAGTCCGAACGCCCTGTTCCTATTACTTTCACTCCGACACTCTTAGCAAGTTCTGGCATAATCTCAGGTGTTGGATTTGCCATCGCAAAGATTATCGGATTATCATTCATCTTCCTTACCATCTCTTCTGTCATTGCTCCTGCAACCGATACACCAATAAATACATCTGCATCCGTAAGAACTTCTTCAAGTGAACCTTCTTGACGGTTATTGTTAGTGTAACGAGCAACCTCTTCCTTCATGCTATTCATACCATACGCTCTTCCTTCATATATAGCACCTTTAGAATCACACATAATGATGTTTGATACACCTAACTCTTTAAGCAACTTAACAATCGCGATACCTGCTGAGCCAGCTCCATTGATAACTACTTTAATTGATGTAAATTCTTTATTCACTAGTTTAAGAGAATTCAACAATCCGGCTGCTGTTACAATTGCAGTTCCATGTTGGTCATCGTGGAACACCGGAATATCTAATTCTTCCTTTAGTCGTTGTTCTATAACAAAACAGTTTGGTGCAGCAATATCTTCTAAGTTGACCCCACCAAAAGTCGGTGCTATCGCTTTTACTATTTGGATTATTTCTTCAACTTCCTTTGTATTAAGACAGACTGGGAAAGCATCTACACCTGCAAATGTCTTAAATAGAACAGCCTTTCCTTCCATTACTGGGAGAGCTGCTTCCGGTCCAATATCACCTAACCCTAAGACAGCAGTTCCATCAGAAACAACAGCTACTGTATTCCCTTTAAACGTGTAATCATAGACAAGTTCCGTGTTTTCAGCTATTTCCTTAGAAGGTTCTGCTACCCCTGGTGAATAAGCAAGACTTAAATCTTTAGCATTTTCAACTGGTACCTTTGACGCTACACGAAGCTTCCCTTGATTTTCCTTATGCAGTTTTAACGCCTCTTCCCTTAATCTATCCAATTCTCTTCACTCCATTTTTTTGTTTTTCATCTAAATTTTTCGAAATTTTATATTATTGTATTATAACAGCATAAAAAATGCAACCTTCTGTAGTAAAACAATATGAGATTGTACTATAATGGACCCGTTCATTACTCGTCCTAATTTTAGAAACATAGTAGATTTTTTACACATTACTTAAAAAGGCTGACTCAAAAGGTAATTCACCTTTCGAAACAGCCTCTTACAAGTTATCACTGACCCTTTTTAAATTTTTAATAAGTTTTTCTTGCCTTATGTATAATTCCTGCGCTTCTTCAATCGATACCGCTTGAAAACAAACAACATCTCCAGGTACTAATTGGGCAATGATTGATAAATCACTAGTTATAACTGCACCAATACGAGGATATCCTCCAGTTGTTTGACGATCTGCCAACATAATTATCGGCTGGCCACTAGCCGGTACTTGTATAGTACCAAAAGATATCGCGTCCGAAAGAATATCAGCTCCTCCTTCAAGCTCAATCCGTGAGCCATGAAGTCGCATTCCCATCCGATCATTATCTTTCGTAACCTCATATTTTGACTTAAGAAATATACGTTTTCCCTCTGCTGTAAAAAACTCTAAATCAGGTCCTAATACCACTCTTACTTTTTTCTTAGCTTCGTATGTAGGTCTGTAGTTATTATGAAGTATCCTACCTTTTATCATCGCATGTGAGATTTTTTCTTCGTTTCGATAAAGAATATCACCTTTGATTAAGCTTCTACCATTAAATCCTCCTAGTACTCCTTTTGTGTAGGTAGAATGACTTCCTAAAACAATAGGAACAGATACCCCACCTGAATTACAGATATAAGCCCTTGCACCTGAAATTCTTTTACCAAAAGAAATTTTATCCCCTTTATATACGATAATCGACTTCCACATATCTATTCTTTTATTATTTACCATCGGTGTAAAATTACCACCACAAATAGCAATGACAGCTGACTCTAACACTTCTAACATTGGTCCTACTAGGGTTATTTCTAGTACTGGAGCATAAGGCTCATTTCCTACTAAAATATTACCTATTCTACTAGAGTAGGGATCAACCACTCCTGAGACAACGATTCCATGCCTTTGGTAGCCAACCCTACCTTGATCTTGTACCGTCGTCAGTAATCCACCCTTGATAACACGAAATAATAACTTATCCATCAGAATACCCTACCGCCTTTATCATAATTCTATGATTGATTAACTCTTTTCTTAATTCTTTTGCAAAATCTAGCGCACGTAATGAATCACCATGGATACAAATTGTATCTGCTTGCAATTGAATACTCCTTCCGTTTGTTGCTTCCGCACTACCTTTTGTGACCATATCGATCACACGTCTAGCCGCAACGAGTGGATCATCAATAAACGCATCTTCTCTAGAACGCGGTGTAAGGGAACCATCCTCTTGGTACGTACGGTCAGCAAACACCTCATTGGCTACTTGTATACCAATCCTCTCACCAGCTTTCGTTAATTCACTATTTGATAAGCCATACAAAATTAACTCAGGTCGAAAGTCATAAATCGCTTCAGCAATTGCTGTCGCAATTTTACTATCCTTTGCTGCCATATTATATAGTGCACCATGGGGCTTAACATGTTGAAGAATTGCTCCATTCACTTTAACGAAAGCATCCAGAGCACCAATTTGATATAGTATAGAGTTATATACATCCTTTGCATCTACTTGAATAATTCTTCTTCCAAAACCTATTAAATCTTGTAAACTAGGATGGGCTCCAATTGACACACCTTTGCTCACTGCTAACTTTACAGTTTCAGACATAATATTGTGATCACCAGCATGATAACCACAAGCAATATTTGCTGAAGAGACTAAATCGAGAACGTATTCATCTTGACCTATTGTATATGTACCAAAACTTTCTCCTAAATCACAATTCAAATCTACTTGTACACTCATCTTATTCCTCCATACTGTATTCTTTTATTTGATATGTTCCATTCTCTACTTCTTTTTGTATATCATAATATTGCTGAACTGAAATTGGAACGAACGTAACATAATCACCAGCCTGAAATAATACTGGCCGATTTCTATTACTATCAAATAGTTTCACTGGAGTTTTTCCAATAATTCTCCATCCTCCAGGAGTATCTAATGAATAGATTCCAGTTTGTGAGCCTGCAATTCCTACCGAACCCGCCTCAACTCGTTCTCTAGGAACCTTAAGTCTTGGTGTCGCTATCCTTTCAGACATTCCACCTAAATAAGGAAATCCAGGACTAAATCCAAGCATGTAAACAAGATAACTTGGTTGTGAGTGCAATCGTACAATTGTGTCCTTGTCGATGCTATGGAATTTTGCAACCGTCTCTAAATCGTAACCAAACTCCTTATCATAACAAGTAGGTATTAGGTAGTTAGTAGCCTTTGGTATTTGATTCTCCACTCGAACACCTTCTAAACTTTCAATATATTCAATTAATTCATTATATGTAATCACGCTTGGATTATAAAAAACCGTAACTGTTGTATATGCAGGCACCCATTCTATAATCCCGTTATTGTTTTCCTGCTCTAGTAAAAAGCAAAATCTACGTATCTTTTTATTTACCTCTTTACATATCATCGTACCAAATTCAATACGAAGGGCACAATCTCCTAAGCATTTATATTTATTTACTATATTCATTGAAAATACACCTCATCTAACATCTAATCTAGTATGTTGATTGTAGCACACTATATTCCCCCTATAGTATGGGTGCTCCCCATTAACTTGAAAGCACCCATTTCTTTTGATAATTACTATTTATTCGTTGTAAAAACCATCAAATTCAATCATACCGTCCCTAGGGATATCCGTGCCCCTGCCGTGATATTCATTAATCATCGCATCTACCATTTCTTCTTCATTCGTTGTTACTTCGTATTCAAGCGTAAATCCTTCTTCTGCATTTCTTACTTTTTTATGGTCTTGCTCATTGCTAGGAAGCTTTTGTTCTTCTCGTTTTGTCATATTTCCACTCCTTTCAAGATGTCACACTTATTTTTTTCAAGTATTATAAAAAAATACCACCCAAAAAAAGCTAACAGCTTTAACGGTTAGCTTTTTATACTTTATTATCGCTTTGAAAATAACAACGTTATCCATTCATTCGTCTGTTTTCTTACAATTAACCTACACGTTGCAAATAAGTCCTTCACCTTGTCTTCGTTCCACTCTACAATCCCTGACACTAAAAAATTGGTACCCTTGTCTAACAGTTTATGTTGTTTAACTAGTCCAACGGTTTCATTAGCACCAATATTAATAAAAATCCAATCATGATTATCTTGAATGATATCATCGTGTTGTAGCAAATCAGCTTGGACTATTTCAATAGAAGAAACACGATTCAGTTTACTTTGATGCTCTATCTCACGTTCCACAGGTTCAATGTCAACCGCGAGAATTTTTTTTGCACCTTTTAACGCTGCTCCAATACTTAAAATCCCCGAACCAGTCCCTAAATCAAGGACAGAAACTCCTTCATCCATATGTTTTATTATCATTCTCAAACAATCCTGTGTCGTTTCGTGAATTCCTGTCCCAAAGGCACCCTGTGGATCCACTTTTATCACTCGTTTATCATCATACTCATTTACTGAATCAGGATAAACAATAACCCAACCGTTTCCTAAATCAATATCCTCGAAGGATTGTTCCCACCCTTCATCCTTTATCACTTGATAAGCTACCTCTTTCTGTCCAAACGCTATTTCTTTTTCAATTAAACCAAAATACGTCTCAGGTAAATTGGGAACCTGCCCTTCTTCAGCATAGATTTTTAGGTCTATTAACTCTACTTCCTTCCTATCAACACCGTATCCATTATCATCTTTCGTAACCTCAAAAGGAATATCATAATATAAGTAGGTAATTCCAACTGCATTTAATTTTTCAACATAAAAATCAACTTTGTCTAACGGCACACAGACGACAAACTCATGAAGCATCCACACCATTCCTTCTGTCATTATTTTTTGGGGACTATTTTATAAATTTCTCCACTTTCAAAAAGCATAATTACTTCTCCAAGCCATTCATAATATTTTTCTGCACTTTGCAATCTTTCTAAATCATTCTCTACTTCCTTTAATAATAAATTATCAGAGCTCGTTTCTTTTAAATCAAGTAATACTTCTCTAAGATTCTTTAATTCTGAATGGTTTGAATCGACTCCTTCTCTCCATCGATTAACAAAAACAGCTGAAAAAGACTTATACCAATCTTCTTCTGTTTGATATAAATCCTTTCTCACTCCTTTTTGCCAAACTCGTTCCACCATTTTTGCTTCAGATAAAGCTCGAATTCCCGTACTCATACTCGTCTTACTCATCCCTAGCTGTTCACTCATCTCATCAAGTGTAATTGGTGAATCCGCAAAGAAAACAGTACCATACAGGCGACCGATTGTTTGATTTATACCATATAAGTCCATATTTTTTGACATTTCAGAGATAAAACGATTCCTAGCATTAACAAGCTTTTTCCACTCATTTGAGTTAGAATTTTCCATCTTATGTCGTTTCCTCCTTAGGCTACTTACTTATTTGATTTTAACAAAACTATGATTTGAGTAAAAGCGTATTCACAACATACCATACATGAGGATATTGGAGGATTATGCCGAATTCACTTAAATCATTACGTACAGTTAAAACTGTACGTAAAATATGAATAGATTATACCGTTTATAAAGTTTGAAGGAAATGTTTAACAAGGTTATAGTTAGTAAGGATTTAAAAAAGCGTTGAAGTTAAAGAGGTGTAAAAACATGTCTACTATAAAAGTAGAAGGTCTCACTAAGGTTTTTGGAAAAAAACCTCAACGAGCCATAGAGCTTTTGAAGCAAAGTAAAACAAAGGATGAGATTCTGAAAGAAACAGGAATGACCGTAGGTGTGAATCAAGCTTCTTTTGATGTAAAAAGTGGTGAAATATTCGTCATCATGGGACTTTCAGGAAGTGGAAAATCAACATTAGTACGTTTGTTAAACAGACTAATTGACCCGACTGAAGGGAGCATTTGGATTGACAACGAAGACTTAGCCCAAATGGATGAAAAAAAATTGCGAGAAGTCAGACGCAAAAAAATGAGTATGGTGTTTCAAAAATTTGGACTCTTCCCTTATCGTACCATCCTAGAAAATGTTGAATACGGATTAGAAGTTCAAGGTGTAGATAAGAAAGACAGAAAAGAAACTGCCAGCAAATCGTTAGAGCTTGTTGGACTTATGGGATATGAAGATAAATACCCAAGTGAACTTTCAGGTGGTATGCAACAACGTGTTGGTTTGGCTCGTGCATTAGCGAATGACCCCGATGTTTTGTTAATGGACGAGGCATTCTCAGCCCTCGACCCACTTATACGAAAAGATATGCAGGATGAACTGTTAGACCTACAAGAGACAATGCAAAAAACAATTATCTTTATCACTCATGACCTAGACGAAGCATTACGTATTGGGGACAGAATTGTGATTATGAAAGATGGTTCTATTGTACAAATTGGAACACCTGAGCAAATTTTAACGAATCCTGAAAATGATTACGTTGAAAAGTTCGTTGAAGATGTAGACCGTTCAAAGGTATTCACAGCTAGCCATGTTATGATGCGCCCTGAAGCAGTAAATATTGAAAAAGAAGGGCCTCGCGTAGCCTTGAAAAGAATGAAAGAAGCAGGGATTTCATCTATCTATGTAACAAAACGTAATAAAGAATTATTAGGCATTATCCATGCGGATGATGTATCAAGGTTAGTGAAAGAAAATGTAGATTCAGTTGAAAGTATTATAGACGAAAATATCCCACACGTGACGTCGGATACTCCATTATACGATTTAATGGACGTAATATCTATGAGTCGTGTACCACTTGCAGTCGTTGATGACAACAAGTTAAAAGGAATCATTATAAGAGGCGCTGTACTCGCCGCTTTATCTGGAAGTGAGGTGAATTATGATGGATCTACTACCGAAACTTCCATTAGCTGACTGGATTGATGCCTTTGTTGATTGGCTTCATAATGCTGAAATGATATTTAAAGGAATTGATAATGTAATAGGTTTTATTGTTGATTCATTAATTGTAGTATTATCATTTATCCCTGCTCTTCTCTTTATTATTGGGCTAGCAGCGATTGTCTATCTATTAAACCGTAAAAAGTATGGATTACCTACTTTTATTCTGTTTGGATTACTGTTAATTGATAATCTTGGATTTTGGAATGATATGATTTTAACTCTTTCACTAGTGTTAACAGCCGCATTAATCTCAGTCATTATCGGTGTTCCAATTGGTATTTGGATGGCGAAAAACAAAGTTCTAGAAAATATACTAACACCTATTATGGACTTTATGCAGACAATGCCAGCCTTTGTCTACTTAATTCCAGCTGTAGTCTTTTTTGGAATTGGAATGGTTCCTGGTGTAATCGCATCTGTTATATTTGCCATGCCACCAACTGTCCGACTAACAAACCTTGGTATTCGTCAAGTATCCACTGAACTCATTGAAGCAGCAGACGCATTCGGTTCTACTCCGAGGCAAAAACTGCTTAAAGTTCAATTACCTATGGCGAAAACAACAATTATGGCTGGTGTAAATCAAAGTATAATGCTTGCGCTATCTATGGTTGTTATTGCATCAATGATTGGTGCGAACGGATTAGGTGTAAAAGTTTTCTATGCGGTTGGACGAAATGATGCAGGTGGAGGATTCGAAGCTGGTATAGCACTTGTTATATTAGCAATTATCTTAGACCGTATTACCCAAAGCTTTAACAAACAAAAGGGTTCAATTGCTTAACTTTAATTTTAATTTTTGGTAGTACCTCTATTTACTTTAGTAAATAGAGAGAAAATATATAGTAAACAAAAAGGAGAAGGTCATTTATGAAGAAATTTTTAAAACGTTTAAGTATGGTAGCAGGTTTATCGCTAGCATTAGTAGCAGCAGGCTGTGGAAACACAGAAGAAACAGGAAGTACAAATGAAGAAGGAACTACTGGAGACGATGCAGTCGAGGAAGTAGTAGCATCTATCGGGGAGCAATTAGATTACACGATTACGGGTATTGACCCAGGTGCTGGTGTAATGGCAGCAACAGAATTAGCTATGGAAGAGTATGGTTTAGAAAACTTCGAATTACAACCTAGCTCGGATGCTGCAATGACTGCTGCATTAGGTGCCGCTATTGAAAACGAGGAAGCAATTGTAGTTCCAGGTTGGACTCCTCACTGGAAATTTGCAAAATATGATTTAAAATTCTTAGAAGATCCTAATGGTATTTTTGGAGAATCAGAAAACATCCATACAGTAGCACGCATTGGTTTTGAAGAAGATTTACCAGAAGCATTTGAAGTGTTAAGTAATTTCTACTGGACTCCAGAAGAAATGGGTGAAATCATGATTGCTGTTAATGAAGGACAAGATCCTGATGATGCAGCTGCA
This sequence comes from Bacillus sp. FJAT-45350, assembly GCF_002335805.1. Taxonomy (NCBI): domain Bacteria; kingdom Bacillati; phylum Bacillota; class Bacilli; order Caryophanales; family Bacillaceae; genus Bacillus; species Bacillus sp. FJAT-45350. The sequence continues at coordinate 2,004,391 of NZ_NISU01000001.1, forward strand.
GAATGGGTTGCAAACAATCAAGATAGAGTTTCTGAGTGGACTGATGGTGTAGGAACAGTTGACGGTGAATCTATTACTCTAGCTCTAGTAGCATGGGATTCAGAAATCGCTTCAACTCATATGATCGGTAAAGTCCTTGAAGATATCGGCTATAATGTAGAAATCAGCCCACTTCAACCGAATGGTATGTTCCAAGCAATCGCTGGTGGAAATGCAGATGCGATTGTTGCAGCTTGGTTACCATTAACTCACCAACATTTTATGGAAGAACATGAAGGTAACCTAGTTGACCTAGGAATTAACTTAGAAGGCGCTAAAACAGGACTAGTTGTTCCAGCTTATATGGAAATTGATTCTATTGAAGATTTAAATAACTAATACACAACCCCCCTTATATATTAAATGCCACTATCCAATCATAGCAAATGGATAGTGGCATTTCTTGTCTATTCAACTGAAGGTAAGTATATCTCTACCTTTGTTCCTACCCCTACTTCACTGGTGATCTCAAACATTCCCTCATGCTGTGAAATAATACGTTCACATATCATCACTCCAAGACCTGTACCTGTCTCTTTCGTGGTGAAGAAAGGGGTTCCTAATTTCGCTAATACATCTGCTGGTATTCCTTCCCCATTGTCTTCAATAGTAAGTGTTATAAACTTATCAGTTTGGTCAGATATGACAAGTTCTATCAAACCCTCGCTCTCAATTGATTCCATTGCATTTTTTAAACAATTGATAATAACTTGTTTTATTTGATTTCGATCACATAGTACATTTGTATCTTTTGTATCGTTCATAAGTTTCACGTTGATTTTATATAAAAATAACTGTGATTCAAATAATAGAAAGACTTCATTTACTATTTTCGATAATTCGCACTTTTCCTTTTTGGAAGTATGAGGTTTTGATAAGACAAGTAATTCACTAACAATTTGATTAATCCTCGAAATCTCTTCCTTCATAATTGAACCATAATGTTTTTTCGACTTACCTTGTTCAATCAATTGAGTGAACCCAGAAACTACTGTAAGTGGATTACGAATTTCATGAGCAATTCCTGCAGCCAATTGTCCAACAACAGACAACTTTTCAGAATGCATTAGCTGCTCTTCCGTTTTCTTTTTTTCAGTTATATCTCGAATGACTGCTGATACTGCAATCATCTCTTGGTCCGGACCGATAATAGAGAAAACAGACATCTCAATATGAATAAGTCCACGTCCCTTTCCTATATCAATCATTTCATACTGTTCTATTCGTTCTCCATTTTCTACTTTGTGAATAATTTCTTTTAAAAATCGAGGCCCTTCAAATGTAAAAATCGGTAGAAACTTACCAACTATTTCTTCCTTCTTCATACCATACAAACGTTCAAAAGAAGGATTTACAGTTTCAACCTTTCCTGTTAAATCAAATAAAATAATTGCTTCATTTGTTTGTTCATATAGAGAAGTTAAATAAGCTTCTGTTGATTTTAGTTTTCTGTTTGTACGCTCTTCATTTTTTACAGCCTTATTCCATAAATCCTTTGTAAACCTCGTATGAAACAAAAAGAAAATAACCATTAACAGTGAGAATAAGATGAAATAAATCAAATCAAACGGTTCTATGCTAAAGAAAATTTGGTCATATTTGGTGAAAAATAAATAGCTTAATATAAAAGTAGAGACAATCCCGCCATAAATAATCACATAAAAACTCTGGTACAAAGAAATCAAAATAACTCCAAAAAATATGAAAATATAATTAACAAGATATGGATATTCAAGATTGAGATAAAATAAGTAAGCAAAAATACCTGTTACTACAACATACATTGCGAATAATGGCTTATTGAAAAAATACACAACGACATATAAAACTGCGCATACAACTAAGCCAACAGGTGGCCAAATTGATGAGAAGGTTGGATCAAAACCAAAATAGACTATTGTCATTAATAAATAAAATAAAGACAATATATGAACAATAAGCTTATTTCTTTGCTGAATTAATAGTAATTCATTTTTCATTGTCATTATGTTTCCTCACAATTTCATTCTTACTAAGATTCTAACATTATTTATAGTATCATAATAGAGTCTGTCTTTTGCATAGTAAAACTACTACTCTAATTTTGATTTAATTTCTATTCACTGTATTGGTACAGCCTATTTTAAACAAAAAAAGAGTTAGCTATTGTTTTAGAAACAAATAGCTAACTCTTTTTTTGGATTATTCAACGTGTCTTAAGCACTTATCACATTGGTGCATATATGATTCTGCTTGCTCTTCAATTATTTCTCCACAGTCTGTGCACTGCTTTGGTGGTAAATTTCTAAAGAATTCTGTACTTGGTGTCATGTAAATCGCCTCCGAATTTTTTTATCGTTGTCTTTGTTATATTCATTGTATTATAACAACAAGAAAAGATCAACACTGTTTTGGAACAAATTTGGCCTATTTTTATATTTTCTTATACTTTGTATTATAACAGATGGTAAATATATGATATTAACGAATTTTTTTGAATAAGTTGTACTATTTTTATTACAAAAAAAGAAGCTAGCTGTCCATTACGGAGGCTAACTTCTTTTCTAGTATTTATAATAGATTATTGTGATTTATCTGCAATAACATACAAGGAGTATGCTGCTGCTACACTTAACATAAAAATCAGTAACGTAAATCCAGTAATTGCTCCAAGCTGTCCAATAGTTACCATAAGGAACCACCTCTACTTTATTATTTGTACTTTAATTTTACACCATTATCCCTCTGGAATCATCCAATATATTGTTATTTTTACATGATATTTTAATATTTTCATAAAAATGTCATTTGTAACATTTCTACTGTTAAAATCATATATACTTACTAAACTAATAACAATTATAATAATACAGAATATTTTCAATTCACTGTTTACTTTAGTGCGCATACGTGCTACAGTGATAATTGTAAATGACCTCTTATTTTTCTCTCTTTGATGAAAGCCTTAATGGCTTTCTCTTTTTTTTGAATCTATTTTTAGCTACCATCGCATTTTCTCATCTAATCCAGTAACTAGAACTATATTACTAAATAATAAGCATTTAAAAATCAGGAGTTATTTATTATTGAAAATTCAATTAACTCAACTTATACTTATAAGTAAGCGCTTTCAAATAATAATATTGAAATGGAGTTGATTAACTTGAATCTGTATAAGGTGTTAAAGAAATCCCTTACTTCTCTAGAAGATATTGAGTTTAATCATAAATTTGGTTTACCGATAGAGGTGTTTTGCCCAAAGGATCGTCGTACAGTTGCATTTGGCCGTATTGAAAACTTAAATGTAAAAGGTGTCCAAATTAATGGTGAAATTTTTAACATTGAAGAAAATGCCTTTTTCGGACACCGCTCGATAAGTGCATAAGGACACCTAAAGTCAGGTGAACAAATCCCACCTGACCTTAGGACTCACTTATGAAACAAATTTATATCGTATTCCTTTTCCATTACCTCAAACACATGATGCCGTTTCTCCCACATTTCCTTTGTGTCCCAAAGCTCCGGACACCTTTCTATTACTTCATATCTTAAACTCTCGAACTCTTTTTCAGCCTTATCGAACTTTTTCTTTGCGTACCTCATTTGAATTAGACAGACCACAATAATTCCTATATAGACAAAGACGAATGGGTCTTGCACAAGGGAATGAAGAATTGTTGTAAAATACACAGTATGGTTCACCTTCGTTAAATAAAGGTAAACTCCCCCAATTAAAATACAAGCTAATGTGGTTAGCGATGTAGCATTTAATAACTTCTCATATTTCGATTCCTTATTTTTTTTCTTTATTAATGATGTCAATACTTCCTTAATGACTGGAGAAAGAGATTCCTTAGGAAACTTCCATTCTTTAAATTCTCCCATATTGCTTTCACCTCATCATGACAAACTTCTCTTACCATATATGTATGTCCCATCACAGGCAATTAGACTACCTTCTAGCAATTTTATAGGGGTGGTTTAAAAGGAACCAACACAATACAGAAAACCTCATTGTTTTTATTTTAATAAATTTCGTATACACTAGAATGGACTTAATGTACATGGGGGTATATTACATGAATATGTGGGACGAGAAATTTAAAAACGAAACATATGTATATGGCACTGAAGCAAATCAATTCATTCAGAAAATACATCAAAAGCTAGTACCTGGGCATATACTTGCTATTGCAGAGGGTGAAGGTAGAAACGCTGTGTTTCTTGCAAAGGAAGGTCATTCTGTTACAACCTGGGATTACGCTACATCCGGATTAGAAAAGACAAAACAATTAGCTAAACAAAATGACGTCAACGTCGAAACAGAGCTTATTAATTTATTAGAGGCAAACTGGGAGAGCGAAAAATGGGATTCCATTATTAATGTTTTTGGACATTTTTATGAAGATGACCAATATACAATTTTATCAAATGTGAAAAAGGCTTTAAAAAGCGGTGGCACGTTTGCTATGGAAGTGTATTCTACAGAACAGCTTGCATATGGTACAGGAGGCCCTAAGGATGCAAAGATGCTTTATAAGCCAGAAGCCGTTCTTCAGTTATTTAAAGACTGGTCTATCATACATTTCTTCTATGGTGAAGCAATAAGACATGAAGGAATTTCTCACACTGGAAATTGTCACGTTATTCAGTTATTAGTAAAAAAACCTTAATTCTAAAAAAGCTCGTTTGCCTTTTATTCAGTGGGTCAAATGAGCTTTTTAGATATTATAAATGATTACGTAAAGATTTTCACAAACGTTTTCTTTAAAATGAGAATCTATCAATCCAGTATTGTGATGTAGCAGCTAAAATAACGACTAAGAAAAATAATATTAGAAGTAAACGAACGATAGGAAACTTTATCTTAATTTTCGTTTGTTTCGTTTGTTTCTTTTTATGAACCTCTCTTCTTGGAGGTAAACTACTAATTTCATTTGCTGATACCTCTTCTTCTACTTGAAGTACTTGTTTTCGAAGGTCCTCAGCTTGGTCCAAATGAGTTGGTTTTGACAAAGTTATCACCTCTTTAGTTAGCAATCAGCCTATCTCTCTTTCAAACCCTTTTTAGAGGATGTAAACATAATTAAAAAGCCGAGAATGAAATCGATAAGAAAATGAATAAAGATCGTCACTAATAAATTACCAGTCAATAAAAAGATGTATCCTAATAAAAAGCTTAGCATGATTGTTACAATAAATAAAACAATTTTTGACAAATATCGAAAATGTATTAAAGCAAATAATAGACTGGCAGGAATATAGCCAATATTTGATTGCAATACTCCTCGAAATAAAAGTTCTTCTGATATAGCCACTATTAGCGCAATTATAAAAATATGAAAGACTGAACGCTTAGCAAACACCCGCTCATTAATTCCACCATCATCAAGCATATCTTTTGGAAAAATTTTTAGTAGTAATAAATCTACGATAACAACAGCTACCGCTACCGCTCCCCCAATGACAAATATTTGATAGGGATTCCAATGAAACATCGCAAAGAAATCACTTACATCGTCAAAGAGCCATACAGCTAAGCCAATAGCAAGAAAAAGCATGATTAACTGCGTAGCATAAAGATTCTTTAATATCTCTTTATCAGTCATTTGTTCAATTAATTTTGCTTGTTTATTCATTCAATCAATCCACTTCATTTTTGATGTAAAATCCTTTTTAATTGGTCACTCCAAGATAAAGCTCCTAATTTTGGTTGTCCAACCTGGTCGTTAGCTCTATAAAATCTTTCAATCTCAAAACCACAATTATCACAACAAATATCTTGGCTATCCAAAAGAGTTTCTGAGAACAGTTTTAATGCTTCAGCTCTACGACAGTCTGTTGTCGTTAACCATTTTTCCATTTCATTCCGTTTGATTTGTTTCATTTCAAGTCGGTTTTCAATTATTTTATAAATAACACGTGTTATTTCTTTTTCTTTCCCTCGAATCTTCAATTTACCATTTATAAGAACTTCAAAGGACTCTAATTGGTATTTAATAAAGCGCCAAGTCGTTTCCTTTATAGAACATACGTTTACTATCATATCCTCAACATTCTTCGTAAGTACAGTTTCCTCTTGTTCATGAGTCACTAAATATTCTAATACAGCTACTAGCTCAGTTTCAGTAGGTAGTTCTTGTGATATTAATAAGTCAGGAAGCCTTCTATCTTCATCGCTATAAAAAACAATCGCAACACTTTCTTTCCCGTCTCTTCCTGCACGTCCAATCTCTTGCAAATACGACTCTACTTGTATTGGAAAATGGAAATGAACGACAAATCGGACGTTTTTTTTATTAATTCCCATTCCAAAAGCACTTGTACAGCAAATAATATCAAGTTGATTGTTAAGAAACTGTTGTTGGATTAACAATCTGTCTTCTGTTTCAAGTCCTCCATGATAATAAGCAACACGCCCTACTTGTTCATTCAATAAATGAGACGCTATTTTTTCAGCCCATTTACGACTAGAAAAATAAATCATCCCTGGGCCTTGCAGCTTCTTTATTAAATCTGTTATCGCTATAATTTTGTCATTAGTTGTATTTACCCTTTGAACAGATAGTGCAATGTTTTTACGGTCAACTGATTGTATATGCTTACTAGGTTCATGTAAGTTAAGCTGATTACATATATCCGCTTGGATATCCTTAGTTGCAGTCGCCGTTAAAGCAAGGCAAGGTGGATTTTCAAGCTCATTTCGTACATCAGCGAGCTTGAGATAATCTGTTCTAAATTCATATCCCCATTGTGAAATACAATGAGCTTCATCAACAACAAATAGTGAAACTTTTCTTTTTCTTAAGGCATTCACTAACTCTAATGATTGTAGAATTTCTGGAGAAACATAAATAATTTTATACTGTGACAGGTTTTCAAGTATGTATTTTCGTTCTTTATAATCCAGAAAACTATTAATGGCAACAACATTTTTAATACCTTCACTTTTTAGCTGTTGTACTTGATCTTCCATTAATGATAAGAGTGGCGAAACAACAACTGTTGACCATTTACTTAAAATAGCCGGGAGTTGATAACAAATCGACTTCCCTGTACCTGTTGGTAACATCGCTAATACGTCTTTCCCTTTTAAAACATCAATAATAATTTCCTTTTGCCCAGTTCGAAATTGAGCATGGCCAAAGTTTTCAAAAAGCTGCTTTTCTAAATTCATTCTCTCCCACCTGTCTTCGTGAGGACTAATCGTATCATAAAATAATCATACCCATTAGGTAAACGTTCTTTAATTTTTTTTAGACGAGTTGATTTAATTTCATTTATTACTGAGAGTATTTCTTTTTGCTCCTTTTCAGAAACGAAGGATTCAATTGCGAAGTTAGGAATGGCAATTGACATTTCTACAAAATGATCTTCAATTGTATTTTTCTTCAATCTACGAAACTGCGCTATAGCTTCTATATCCATTCCATTTCTCCAAAGTAAATACGTTGCTTTGGCTGTTTCGGTCAATTTAATCGGACTAATTAAATCTTTATAAAACGAAAATAATAGTGGGAATTTCGCTTGGTTTTCGTCTATGACCTGTAGTAATTGATGAATGATTGCCATTAGTCTTACATCGATTGTTGATTTTTCCAGTCCTAATTGTTGGGCTATCTGCTCATTTGTCATGCCTATTTCTGTTGCACTAGTTAATTTTCTAACAACAATTTCAGCATCATTCACTTCTAGAGTAGAAAATAGTTCGTTTAATTCCTTAAATAAAGTTGTAGCAACCAACTGTCTATTCTTTTCAATGGTAAGCTTTCGTTTTACCCAAAATAGAATTCTCTTATCTTGAGTAACTGGAATAAAGGAATGATTATGACCTAAGATATTTGATAAACATTGTATAAAAAGCGTAAGTCGTAGCCAAAATGATTTTGTTACACGTTTGTACTTCCATCCATTTAAATGGTAGATAAACGGTATTGAATATAATCCTTTTGTCAACGCATCTTCACCTTTATCTGTTACTTGATAATAATCCTCTTTAACCAAGATAATCATTTTTTTCCTTTCTAACTCATATATATGCTTTAAAAAATCTTCTCTATTTATTTTTGATATGCTACCAAATAAGAATAAGCATTCAAACAAATGTCCATCCTGTATTGTCTGTACTGACGTCTTTCCTTGAAGAAGATGATATACACCAAAAATTGAACGTTCTCCCTTAACGAGATTGAGGGTGTATAAAATGAGTATCTTGTTTATATCCATAAAACCTCTCCTTTGGAGAAAATGACATGGGACATTTTTTAATAAAAAGATATCCTATCTCTATTTTATCAAATATAGAAATTAAGTAGTTGTTTATTTCTTTGAAAGTCGGGTATTAATAAATTGAAGGAATCCTTGTATGATAAGAATTATCATTATAGATAATTGTTGAAAAGTTTTAGAATCAGCTATACAATATGAAATAGGAATTGTATTCCTTATATAAAGCTTAAGAACATTTTCTACAGATTCTTATTATACATAGGTTTGATAGGGTTAATACAATTCACCAATAACTAGGAGGTTTTTAATATGGCAAAATACACAATTGTAGACAAAGATACTTGTATCGCATGTGGAGCTTGTGGAGCATCTGCTCCAGATATTTATGATTACGATGATGAAGGTATTGCGTTCGTAACACTTGATGACAACAAAGGGATTGTTGAAATTCCTGATGTGTTAATCGATGACATGCAAGACGCTCAAGAAGGCTGTCCAACTGATTCAATCAAAGTTGCTGACGAGCCATTCGACGGAGATGCTCTTAAGCACGACTAATATAAAATTACCCCGCTAATTCATTTTTTAGCGGGGTTTTTTCTTTATTAAATATCATGAAGAATCTTTATTTTTCCATCTACAGTTGTAATTTTCCCTTGTTTCTCTAACTTTTTCATTTGTCGTGTTATCGTTTCTCTAGAAGCTCCGACGATGTTCGCAATTTCTTGATGAGTTAATTGCAAGCTTTCGTTATTTAATGCTTTCATCTGTTTTAATGTAGCAAACAAGCGTTCTTCAACATTTAACGACAGCATCTCATTTAATTTTTGTTGTAAAAAGTTAATCTTTTTACTCATCATTTTAATCATACGGAATGCCAAGTGTGGATTTTCTTCAATAAATCGTTCGAATGCTTTTATTGGTATCGCTAGCACTTCCGCATCTTCCTTCACTTGTGCTGTTCCAGGATAAGGTCTTTCATCAAAGAAACCTGTATGAGGGAATACCTCTCCATCGGAAAGAATATTAATTACCCTTTCATCTCCTTCCTCAGTTAACTTACTGATGAGGATGACCCCTTTTTTTAAAACAAACAAATGGGTTCTTTCACTTCCTTCAGTAAATAAATATTCCTTATTTTTGGCATGTCTCACCGTTGACTCTGATAAAAGTGGTGATATTTCTACTTCTGTTAACCCTTGAAAAAAATCTAATTTACTTAATAAGTTAATCCAATTAGCCATGAAATGGACAACCTCCATAATCTTGGTTATTATGTGATCTAAGTCACTGAAAGTTTGCATCTGTTATTCTAAAATTAGCATTGTACTTAAGTGAGACAAATACCAAACACTCTAGGAGGAATTATATTATGTCATTGTACGAAAAATTAGGGGGAGAACCCGCGATTACTAAAGCAGTTGAAATTTTCTACACGAAAGTATTAGCAGATGATACAGTTAACCACTTCTTTACAAATACTGATATGGACAAGCAACGTGACCACCAAGCAAAATTCTTAAGTTTCGCTCTCGGTGGTCCAAATAATTACGGTGGTCAAAGCATGGCAAAGGCGCATGAAGGAATGAACATCCAACCTGAGCACTTCAATGCAATTGCAACACACCTTACGACAACTCTTCAAGAACTAAATGTCGACCAAAGCGATATCGATGTAGTTATTAATAAAGTTGGAAGTCTTGCACCTGACATTATGCACAAATAAAATTATTAGAAAGAGCGACCATAGCTATAAACAAGGCTGCTGAAAAAGTGTGAATTTCACTTTTCCAGCAGCCTTTTCAAGTAATCAGCGAAGCCGTTGCATCTTTTAAACCTTGCTATGAGTAGTATTTTCAGAGCAAGCGCGCAACGTGCGGAGCCATTACCGCTTCCTGAATCCACTGTATTGGACCTTTTCAGTAACCTCGCTTTAAACCTTTGGTCGCTCTTTTTTATCAGGATAGAGCATCTAATCCTTACATATGATAGCGTATTATTTATCTTTAAATAGACCTTTTTCAACACCTACGATATGTTCCATCATCTTATCAAATGCCTTCTGCTCATCTTGAAACTTCACTGCTTCATACACTTGCAAATGCTCCTGATATAACTGTTCCATCTTCTTCTTTTCTGAATATAATAATAGCTTTCTTGCTTCTCTCATCGATTGCTGCATCGCATCAGATACAGTTTCTACCAATTGCTCGAGCATATTATTCTTTGTTGCAGCAACAATTGCCATGTGAAAGTCAACATCTGCTTTTTCACCTATGTTTCCATCACCTTCTGCTTCTTTCATCTCAACTAGTATTCCATTGAGTTTTTTCAAGTCTTCTGGCGTACGATTTTTTGCAGCCAAAGCAGCAGCGCCTGTCTCGATTATCTTACGTATTTCAAACAATTCACGTACGTCTTCCTTTTGCATAAATTCAACACCAGGAATTGCTTTTGTTAAGTTAATATCTACCTTTTTAACAAATGTTCCTTCACCTTGTCGCATCTCTACAAGACCCATGGCTTTTAAGGCACTTAGTGCTTCTCGGATGGCAGAACGTCCTACATTGAAATCTTCTGCTAGTTGCTGAACTGAGGATAGTCTGTCACCTGGCTTTACTTCACCACTTTTTATCATTTCTAATAAATTTTCAGCTACAATTTCATATATTTTTTTAGGTTTAACATGTTTAATTGCCATTAAATACACCCTCTTATATCCGAAAGACACTTCCATTTAGGTATATGTCTCGCATATTAGTTCAATATTTAAATTGTACAGAGAATGTCAACAAATAGCAACAATAATACTACTCAATTCAGCACTAGCACCTAATATGAACTAATACTAGATTGTAAGACCTTCTAACGCTAATAAAACGTTATTAGACCATATTTCAGAAAAAGATGTAAATGGTAATGGATTCGTACCGACACCAACTTCTACAGTAAATCCAGGCCGTCTCATCTCTTGAATAAACCAATCCTTATACCCTCCATCACTATCTGCCGTATGAATCGGTGCATAAGAGCTTGCTAGAGAAAGTCTTGTTACCATTTCTTCGCTTTCCTTTGGCTCCAAATGACGATATCCCCAAAAGATCATTTGTCCTTGAGAATGAAAGGCAATTACATGAGCAAAATTCTTTGATAATGTTAGCTGGTGTACCGCTTGTGATTCTGGTTCGGTTAACGGTCCTTTACCACTATAGTGACGGGACCATGGCTTTTTAGGACTTTCATCAGCCTCCTTCTGCCATCCAGCTGGCCACTGATGATTTAAATCTACCCCTCGAATATTACTCGACCAATGCTCAAACCGTAATGCACCTTTATTAATTTTGTTCACTGTTTCATAAAAAGGATGATCTTTGTATATTCCTTGTTGAACCAACTCAACTCCATCTGGATTCACTAATGGAACGATATATAAAGTGATATCAGATAGAATTTTACTTACATTATATCCATGTAATTGCTCATTTTCAGTTGCTGACTCTACTACTTCTTCTAAAAATGTTATCAAAAATTTAGTTGTGAGCCATTCGTTCGCATGCCAACCACCAGAATAGAATATTTCTTTCTTACCTGTCCCTATTTCAAATACATACAAAGGCTGCCCCATCACAGATGTTCCAATTTCTCTTACATTTATTAATGAAGGATATTTCTTTTTTAAACGAAATGCATCTTTCTCCAAATCAGTCGGTCCATATTCAGCTACACACGTATATCTAGAAGAATACTTCCCAGAAAAACTACCTTCCCGTGGTATCATAATCTCCTCTTTTGGTTGAACGTAATCTAACTCGTTCTTTATATGATGATTTGCTATTACTAACTCTATAGGCCTTATACCATGTTTCAACGCAATTTTTGAAATTGTATCTCCTTTTTGAACAATGTACGATTTCATTTTCTATCCCTCCTCAAACTAACTTTATGAACATATTCACGAATAAAGAATTCATTTGACAGAATGGTCTCAATATGATAAATTATCAAACAATTACTAAAACTTAAATACTATGATGAAGAATGAAAAATTGTTTCTACTACCAGAGAGCTAGTGGTTGCTGTGAACTAGTGTAGAGCTTTTTTGATAGCACTTCTGAGTAGATGTACTGAACGATGTTACTCTTACTATTAGTAAGTACATACGGCTAAACCGTTATCTTTGGAGAGATCCTCTCCCTAAGGTGTGTACAGTGATGTATACACAAACGAGGGTGGCACCGCGGTTAATAATCCTTCCGCCCCTCACGACAATAACGTCGTCGAGGGGGAAGGATTTTTTATTTTAAACGCTTACATTTTGGAAGGGTGTGAAGAAAACGAAAAATTTTTAGTACAAAATACTATGAATTCTCTTTTTTATTTACAAACACGAACTAATTTGTGTTACTATAATAAAAAAATAGAACATTACCCAAAATAAACGAACGTTAATTAGTGTAATTAGTGAATTGTATGTCTTTATTATATTTTTTTACTATATAAAATAGTTTAAATAATATTTTATTCTTTATTACTTTAGATGATAAAATAGGAGAGTGGAGAAAAATGATGCAACAAGTTACAGTTGAACCTACAGAAAAGAAAGGGAGTAAGAAAATGTATAATATTCTCGTTTCAGATGCGATGAGTAAAGAAGGTTTATTACCTTTGTTAGAAAGTGATAACGTAAATTGTGTAGAACAAAACGTAAATGAAGTCGAAGGTTCATTAGATGAATTCGACGCTATTTTAGTAAGAAGTGCAACTACAGTTACTGCTGAAGTAATGGATAGAATGCCGAATCTTAAGATTATCGCTCGTGCTGGTGTAGGTGTCGATAATATTGAAATTGACGAAGCTACGAAACGTGGGATTGTTGTTGTTAATGCTCCAGATGGTAACACAATTTCAACAGCTGAACATACATTTGCAATGATGGCTTCTTTATCTCGTAACATCCCTCAAGCCAACCAATCTATTAAATCTGGAAAATGGGATCGTAAAGCATTTCAAGGTTCAGAGCTTCGTGGTAAGACACTTGGTATCGTAGGATTTGGTCGTATCGGTACTCAGCTTGCAATTCGTGCAAAAGCTTTTGAAATGAACTTATTCGTATTTGACCCATTCTTAACAAAAGCACGTGCTGAAAAGCTTGGTGTACAAACTGCTACTCTTGATGAAGTGTTAGAAAACTCTGATATCATCACTGTACACACACCACTTACAAAAGAAACTAAAGGTCTTTTAGGAATGGAAAACATCGCGAAAACAAAGAAAGGTGTTTTTCTAATTAACTGTGCTCGTGGTGGAATTATTGATGAAAGAGCATTACTTCACTTTTTAGAAAATGGTCATGTAGGTGGGGCTGCACTTGACGTATTTGAAGAAGAGCCTGCAAATGAAAATGACTTATTAGCATTTGATAATGTTATTGCTACACCACATATTGCTGCTTCAACAAAAGAAGCACAATTAAATGTTGCAGCACAAGTATCTGAAGAAGTATTACGTTTCTTAGAAGGAAACCCAGTAAGTAACTCTATTAACCTACCTACTCTATCTAAAGAAGTTTACGACAAAATTGCACCATACTATGATTTAGCTAAAACAATGGGTAACATCGCATCTCAAAGCATGCGTACTCCTGTACAAGAAATTGAAGTATATTATGGTGGAGATGTAACAAACTTAGAAACTTCAATTACGACTCGTAGTTTAATGGCTGGTTTCTTAAATGCTCGTGTTGATGCACCAGTAAATGATGTCAATGCTTCATTAATTGCAAAAGAACGTGGTATTAGCTACGGTGAGAAACACTTAAGTAACGCTTACGGTTATGCTAATATCGTTCATGCAGTTGTACATGGTGAAGATCGTACATTCGAAATTAAAGGAACATATGTAAAAGAATACGGTCCACGTATTGTAAGTTTAAATGGATTTAATGTTGACTTCTATCCAGCTGGACACCTTATCTACATCCAACATACAGACCGTCCAGGTGTAATTGGTAATATGGGGCAACTTCTTGCAAAACATAACGTGAATATAGCTACAATGCAAGTTGGTCGTAAAGAAGAAGGCGGAGAAGCAATTATGATGCTTGCTGTAGATAAAAATGTATCTCAAGAAGTATTAGATGGCCTAAAATCAATTGACGAAATCATCTTCGCAGATAAGATCGAACTATAAGCGAAACGACATTAGAAATATAACTCTAATAGCCAAATGGGACTTACGTCCATTTGGCTATTTCTCTACTTTTCAACACGTAAAACCATTCCTGGATAAATCATATCACTCATTAACTCGTTAGTTGTTTTTACCTCTTTTAACGTCATTCCTGATTCCGATACAATTTTTGATAACGTATCACCTTTTTTCACAACATACATATTTTCATCGAATGAATGAATTGTAAGAGGCTGTCCAATAGTTAAAAGCGTAGAGTCAAGTTCATTCCACTCGATAAGGTCCTGTACGGACACCAGATACTTGTTAGCAATCCCCCACAAAGTATCTCCATCGATAACACTATATACATAGTCTGATTCAATTTGAGTTTCTTCTATTAATATTTCATCGAGTACATCTTCCTCGTTCACTTCTTCAATGGTATCGACTACTGAATACCGCATTGATAACACTTCTTGATACTCTAGTTCTTTAACCTCTATATCATCTTTCACTACCATACTTTGCTCTTCATAGAGAACAAGCATCGGATCAATAGCATTTGTTTTATCAATATTCCAATTACCCAAATGTACTTCAAAATGCAAGTGATTACCTGAAGAGCGACCTGTGTTTCCGACAGTGCCAATTACTTGTCCTTGTGTAACAAAATCTCCTTCTGACACATCTCTTTCATGCATATGTGCATAGACTGTCTCTAATCCAGTTGGATGCTCAACAAATACAACATTACCATATGTATCCGAATAATAAGAGCTAGTCACAACCCCATCATCTATCGATTTTATCGGTGTGCCTTCTGGTGCTGCTATGTCCATACCATAGTGCTTTCCATCTCTAGTTCCAAATGTATCTGTTATATCTCCAACTGTTGGCCAAATGAGTGAGTTTAGTAAATCCTCTTCTACTTTTGCGCTTGCAAATGATGTGGTAGACCCGATAAATAATATTCCAATAAAAATAGCAAGAATCATTGCTATCATTAGTCGTCGAATATAGTCGGTCATAACTTCCTCCTTAAACTTGTACAAAGTTTTTACATTGTTATACTATGGAAATCACTATAAAATTATTACAAATTTTTTTAGTCAATCATTTATCTAAGTGTTAAAAAGGAATTAATTTTCCTTTTTAACACTCTCTCGTATTTTATAGATTTAATTTCTCACATATAATTCTTCTTTTTCCTTAGCTGCATAAACCTTTACATCAATCTGACCTCTTTCTAGTGACACATCTGTTCTTAATAAAATAGGAAACTCATATGGATTTTTAAATACAAAATCTGGACCTCCCCAAGAAACTGTTGCATCACGATTTGGGGGTACATATCCAATATTTCTTGAATGAGCATAACGCTCTACAACTTCTAATCCTGCCTTGTCAATTGCATTAAATAACGTTGATGATGTTTGACAAATTCCTCCACCTACTCCCATGACAAATTGTTTATTAACAATTTCCTTTGCTTCCTGATAACCTCGTTCTCTCGTTCTCTGCCCTACAACTCTGTTAAAAGAAAATTCATCACCAGGACCTAATACATGATGTTGAAATGCTTCTGAGGATAACCGTATGTTTTCTGAACGACCACGTACACCCGAATTGAAATATGTTGTAAATTCACCGATTACAACTTCAGTAATACCGTCCAAATCCTCAACGGCAACTGTTGGTAGTGTCTCATATATAGGTAAGACGACTTCATTCTCTGAAAAAGAAAGGTCTAATAGTGTCTCCACTAGCTCACTTTCAGACAAAACAATCTCATTTTGGCCTTCAACTAATTCACCATCTTCATTCACCGTTGGATTTCTCATTGGTTGGTCGATACCAGAAGCGAGATTTCTTGCAAAGCTATTTAAGCTATCTTCATTAAGCTGCCTATCCTGAGGATTATATCCAAAGTCATTAAGTAATACGTAAATTGACTCACCTTTTCGTTCATCCACTAAAATAACTTCCCATTTTACCGGCACCCTATACTCTAATTCTGTTTCAATCTTTGCATGTGAACCACTAATTTTTTCTTCCGCCTCTCCCCCTTGCGCCTGACAACCTAAAAGTAATAAAACAAAACCACATGTACAAAGAAGTTTTTTCATTGTTAGCCCCCTTCTTATCAACCTCCATTTGTAAATTTATGAGAATTTTCTATATAAATGAGTAAGATAGCTTGTCCAACAAGAAAAATATTTAACGTCATAATCCAACAAAAAAAAGACACATACATGTATGCGTCTTTAGCAATATTATTTATCTTCTTTTCTTTTCCCATTCCTAAATACAAGCGCACTTCTTTCATATTCTACGTCTTTAACTCCTAAACGAGCATTCACCACTCTTGCAATCGCAAAGAAGTAATCTGATAATCGGTTTAAATATTTTAATACAATTGGATTCGTTGTAGAATCTCGTTGTAATCGAGTAACATATCGCTCAGCTCTTCTTGTTACTGTTCGACAAACATGAAGTGTGGCTGATGCTTGTGAACCCCCGGGTAAAATAAATCTTTCAAGCTCAGGAGCTTCTTTAATATACTCATCGATTCGTTCTTCTAAAAACTGAACGATATCTTCTTTTGCTTTATATGGCCTGTCTTCAGTCGCTTGTAGCATTGCCAGATCTCCACCGCAATCAAAAAGCTCATGTTGAATTTTCTCTAACTCAGCAATAATATCAGAAAAAACCTCTTTATCAAGTTGAGAAATCGCTTGACCTACGAAGCAATTCACTTCATCTGTAGTTCCATATGCAATGACACGCGTGTCATCTTTTGCTAAACGACCTCCTATTACACTCGTTTTTCCTTCGTCACCTGTTCTTGTATATAGCCTCATCCTATTCCCTCCCATTTTTTAAACACTGATTTATACCATACCAGATTGTATCAACTCGACTTGCTCTTGTTACAATGTCTTGATAGCACCAGCCTACCATGTCTCTCCATACTCTATCTTCTTGATCAAGAGGAACAATTCCTTTACAAATATCATTCCCTACTAGTACTAACTGACGACTAATATCTTCCTCTTCCCACTGCACCCAACTTGATAACAGCTTTTGAAAGCGTTCTCTGGCATTCTCGTGTGGAAGTAATATTTTTATTAGCTCTTCTATCTGTTCTATAACGAGGATTTTACTGGCAGGAAAAGTTTCCAACATAGAAACAGTGTTATTGCTTCCATTATACCAAAGGGAATCTCTTCCTGCGTCGATTTTATAATATTTCTTTACCCACTTCCTTTTTCCGTTGAAGGCGCCACCTGTAACGAAGTGCATCTCATTCCTCTCCTTAAATGCTCTCTTTCACAAATCAATGTATAGCCACAACCGAAGCCCACAGACCAATTCCAGAAGCCTTTTGACTTAGGAGCATATTTCTCTAATAATGTACGTATCGTACCACCATGGCAGATAATAACAACAGATGTTATTTGTTTCATTTCTACTAATGATATGAGCCTTTTCCATCCTAATTCAATACGTTGTTGAAATTGTTCTAAACTTTCACCATTAGGTGGTTGGACATGAATAGGGTTGTTAATCCATTTTCGATATGCAGAATCATTTTTAAGCTCTTCATATGTTTTTTTCTCCCAATCCCCGAAATGACATTCTCTAAAAAATGTTGATGTTTCTATTGATTGACCAGGATATAAAATCTCTGCTGTTTCTTGACACCTTTTTAAATCACTAGTTATTAGGAGCTCTCCAACTGGGTAGTTATTTTGAATTAGCATCTCTAATTCTTTTCTTCCTTTTAAACATAGCAATTCATCAGTCCACCCAAGATAACGCTTTTCTTGATTACTTTTCGTTAAACCATGCCGAATGAGAGTAATAGCCACACTGTTAGCCATAAAATTGTTTCACTCCCCTCAACATGTGCTCCAATTGTGTCTCCTGTTATCCCACCAAAATGATAAGTATAAAAATTATGACTGATGAAAATAGCGAGTAACCCTATTACAATTAAGAGGAAAAAGGACAATATAACAGACTGATTAAATACAATTATTAAAAGAAAAATACTTGTTATCCAAACCATATGACTAAGTAAAGTAGAGGTTCCTGTCATTTGTTTTACGACAAATCCCATTCCTTCTTTTCTTGCTAGATTTCCAAAATATAAGTTGATCCCAATAAACCATCTTGAGAGAAAAGGGAGAAGAAAAAAGAATATCCATACATGGCTTCCCGCTAAATTAACTGCTTCATAAATTAAGAGAAAACGCCAGCTTAGTAAGAAAATAACAGATAAAACAGCAAAAGCACCAACTCTTGAATCCTTTAGAATTTCAAGTTTCCGTTCCTTATCTCGATGAGACAAACAAGCATCACTCACATCCATCCAACCATCTAAATGAAGTCCACCGGAATAAACGACTGAAAAGAATAACAGCCAAAAGGCGATCATTAATGTAGAAAATGGCGAAAATTCAACTAACGCATATGCTTGAATCGCCAGTAATGCTCCTAGAAACAGTCCAGTTAACGGATACATGTGAACTGACATTTTGCCTCTTATATCATCCCATTGTGCTTCTCTCTTTAATGGAAGCACTGTTAGAAATTGAAAGGCTAATGTTATCCCATCTAGTAGGATACTTGCCCTTTCCTTAATTGACATTTTGTTTCGTCCAATTCTCTAAAGTAGATAGGAGGTACTCTACATCAATTGCTTTCTCTACATGGTCAGCAAGCCGCTCATAAGAAAGATCTCTTTCCCCTTGCAAATTCCTGTTTTCTCTTAGCGTTAGACCCTTCTTTTCACGAAGACCATTTAACCAATAAGTTCGCCACTGATCATTGTGAAAAAGATGGTGAAAATATGTACCAATTATTTGGCCACCATCTAGATAAACACCTTCCTCTTTACCATTTACCATGAGAAATGGCTCTGTATCCTTTTCTAAAAAACTTGTTTGTCCTAGATGAATTTCAAATCCTTTAAGTTTCTCTATACCATTCACAGGCCTTACTAGGTTTCCAGTTGAACGTATAGTAGTTTTTTTATCTTGAAAATAAGTGAACAGCGGTGCTATGTTCAAACCTTCAACTGTTGCTCCCTTCACACCTGTATCTGTCCCTGCCTTGTCAACTAACGTTTTCCCTAGCATTTGATAGCCACCACACAATCCAATCAGGTGTACTCCTTTAGTAACACAACGTTGAATCAATTCTGCTAATCCACGATCTTTTATAAATGCGAGATCATGAAAAGTGCTTTTTGTACCAGGAATGATAATGGCGTCAGGAGTCCCTAATTGATTTTTATCTGAAACAAAGCGAATTGAAACATCGTCCTCAAAACGAAATGGCTCTAGGTCCGTATAATTAGAAACGTACGGGAGATCTATAACAGCTATATCAATTTCACCTTTACTGTTTGTAAACTGGTTTTTCATTGATAAGGAATCTTCTCCTTCAATTGTTAAATCACCGATATGCGGAACAACACCTACCACCTTGACACCCGTATTTTTCTCAATCCATTCTACTCCTGAAGCAAATAAACTTTCATCACCACGAAACTTATTAATAATTACACCAACGACACGGCGACGTTCCTCTTTCGAAAGTAAGCTTAACGTCCCCACAATACTAGCAAACACACCACCTCTATCTATATCAGCGACGAGGATAACTGGTACGTCTGCTAATTCTGCAACTTTCATATTCACAATTTCTCTATCGTTTAAGTTAATTTCAACTGGGCTGCCTGCTCCTTCGATTACAAGATAATCAAAGTTTTTTTCGAGTTCAGTTAATGATTGTTTGATTGTCTCTATCCCTTTTTCATAGAATACTTGACGATAGTCCTTACCAGAAAGGCTTTCATAAGAGACTCCGAATCGAACTACCTCCGAATCACGATCACTTCGAGGTTTTAATAGAATTGGATTCATATAAACTGATGCTTCTACCTTTGCAGCTTCAGCTTGAATACCTTGAGCACGTCCAATTTCCTTTCCATCAATTGTCACATAGGAATTGTTAGACATATTTTGTGATTTAAAAGGAACAATCTTCATTTCTTTACGGGAAAATATCCGGCAAAGTGCAGTACACAACACACTTTTTCCTACGTCAGACGAAGTTCCTTGTAGCATGATTCCTTTCACCTTCATTCCCCCTTATTAATTTTTTCACTAGTTTACTATTTTTTCACCATTGGAATACCTGATTGAATAAGGATTGCTTTATTGGCAATTGAGACAATATATTGATGTAATCTACCGAGCAATTCTAAATAAAAGTAAGTACCTTTATCCCTTGCTGGAATATCTTGAAACAGTTCATTTGAAACGATGATTATCTGATTAGGTTTATCTTGGAGCATTTTGAACGTATTAGATAGGCGTTGTTCTAGTTGGTCTCGAAAACTATTACAACGCCATTTTTCCTCACCTTGTTCCCAACCAATAAATAATTCATTACTTATTAGATTCGTTAAGCAATCAAGTAACACAACATCATCCTTATGAATAAAGGGAAAAACAGTCTCAATATATGTTGGAACTTCCCACGTCTTCCATGACACATGACCTAACTCTCTAGAATGTTGGTGAGCTTTAACCCGTTTCTTCATTTCATCATCATAGGGGGTACTCGTAGCAATATAATGAATTTGATTAATACCTGTATCTCCTTTACACGCAAGCCTTTCTGCATAGGAGCTTTTCCCACTTCGGACTCCACCTGTCACAAAAGTCAACATCTCAATTTCCATTCCTTTAATATAGATAGAAGTCTATTGTTTTCCTCATGTGTTTTCACAGCTAAACGGATATAACGTCCATTTAAAACAGGAAAATTATAAGTATGTCGTGGAATAATACAATGATTAATAAGAAATTGAATGAGTGGTTGCAAATCTTCATTCTTTCCTTTTTCTTTTAGTAGATAATAGTTAACTTGCGAGTTTGAAACCTCATATCCAATTTTTTCTAATTCAAATTGAAGACGAGTTCGTTCATTTTTTATGTATTTGGCCGTTTTTTTTACATGTTCCTTATCATCTAAACATACTAGTCCTGCTTGCTGTGCTAAACCATTTATACTCCAAGGTTGCTGGAGCTTCTTTAGGTTCTTGATCCACTCTTGATTAGCAAGCAAATAACCTAACCTTAGACCAGCAATGCCGTACATCTTTGTCAAAGAACGTGATATTAACAGGTTCTCATAGGATGGTAGCATGTTTGAAACAGTTATATTCGAAGTTGAAAAATCATAGAAAGCCTCATCAATGACAACTGTAACATTGTTGCTTAATGCCTGCTTAAATAAAAGTTCTAATTTTTGACGTTCATATGTAACTCCTGTTGGATTGTTTGGATGACATAAAAATAGTAAATCTATATTTTCTAGTTGATTGATTAATTGTCCTATATTAAAAGTCCAATCATCAGCATTAAGAGTAAAGGATTGTACATTACAATCAAACGCTTCACATGCATCCCGATACTCAGTAAATGTCGGTTCTATAATAAGTACATTCTTATTACGAAAATGATTGGCAATTAAAAAAATAATTTCGGCAGCACCATTTCCAACTAATACTTGAGTAGAATCAACATTTGCATGGTCAGCAATTGCTTTTGTTAGTTTCTCTGAATTTGGATCTGGATACTGATCAATATTCTCAATGTATTGCTCCCAAGTATCCTTTAAAATTGTAGGAAAACCAAGTGGGTTTGTATTCACACTAAAATCAATCGAATCTTCCTTCATCTCCATCCCTAATGCCGAAACAAATTGATTTGGATTAGCTCCATGCTTTGGTAACTGCAAGTGCCACACCTCCCACTAACCATAGTAATACGACATAGCTTATTACAGTGCGAAACATAATCGTAATTGTTTTCTGAATGTGTATTGTTCGTAACCGTTCCTCAGGTCGACCCATTTTGGTCCGATTTGAAACCATTCCTTTATATGTATTTCTTCCACCTAATTGAACACCTAAAAGGGACGCTACCGCTGCTTCTCCCCAGCCACTATTAGGGCTTGGATGCTTCTTTGCATCATGGAATAAGATTTGAAAACAGTCCTTTTTTGTATGTACGGAACAGCTCTTATTAAATAGAACCATCAATATTCCTGTCATACGCGCTGGTAACCAATTAAGAACGTCATCAAACCGAGCAGACGCCCAACCAAATTGTAAATATCGTTCGTTTTTATAACCGACCATTGAATCACATGTATTTACCGCACGGTATACGAACGCAAGGGGAGCGCCTCCGATTAAGGCAAAAAATAAAGGAGATGTAACTCCATCACTTGTGTTTTCGGCTACTGTTTCAACGGTCCCTCGAACAATTTCACCTTCATTTAAATTTTCTGTATCACGACCAACGATATACGAAAGCTTTAATCTTGCATCATTCATATTCCTTTGTTTAAGAGGAATAGCCACATCTTCCGCAGCCTCTTTGAGCCCTTTTGCAGCAATCGTTAAGGAAATGAGAACGGACTCGACAACAATACCAACAATCGGGTGAATAATATAAGCAACGATCGTAAGACTTAGTACGACGATAAATGTTAAGAAAATAACAAGAATGAGAAAAAGAATTCCCTTTCCCTTTTTATTTGACCCTCGATTTAAGTGTTTCTCAAGAAATGAAATTAGCTTTCCAATTCCAACTACAGGATGAGGAAGCCACTTTGGATCGCCTATCAAACGGTCGATTATAACTGCTAACGTTATTGCTACTAGATGATAGACAATCATACAATTCCTCTTCTTACTTTGTTTTTCTTTATCGCCTGTACCGTAGCATCATAGACAGCACGACCGATTTCTTTACCTAGAGGTGTTATAGTACCTGCATATTCATAAATAGTTCCTGATTGTGTTGCTGCAATAAGTAGACTATCTGTTGATGTTCCGGTTGCAACGGTACCTGTAACAGGGTCTTTAATTTGTTCGTCATGCATCGCTTTTACCTTTGCTTCAGTCGCAGTCATCATTGCTTGAACGTAAGCAGCATCAGGTAACTCTCCCTCAATTAGAACCCAAGTATTAATTGTCCCAACTGATACAGTTTCAGCACTTTGCAAGTATGCCTTTGAAGCATCAACTGCATTCCCTACTCCAGCAGTTACCATAACAAACAAGGATATATCATTTGAATTTACTTTTACAAAGCTAGCATCCTCTAAATAAGCTGCTGTCATCATTCCAACAGCTTCCGCATCATCAATGTCATTACTTCTCAAGTATTCCTTGAATTCTTTCTCAACACAGTCACAATTATAGTCTTTAGAAACATGTCTATTTACAAAAAGTGAATACCAACCAAAACCGGCTCCAATAACCGCTGAAGAGAGAACTTTTAGTGGTAATGATGTATCAATACGAATCATTTCACTCGTTTTCGTCACCTTGAATTCATCGATAAGCGACCGTTCAGTTTGTTGATTAGGCTTTGGTACTAACGTTATTAGCGGACGAGGAACTGAGGGATGTTCTTTTCGACAAATATTCGCTTGATAAACTTCTTGCAATTGCCCCTCTTCCATCACATGAACTGGACGATTTAGTGCTACAGTTTCTCCTTTATCTAAAAGAAGGATTCGATCACAATAAAGACTCGCCATATTTAAGTCATGCAAAATTGAGATGACCGTTAGCTGATGCTCTCGAGACCATTCTTTTAATGAGTCTAATAGACTCATTTGAAAGGATATATCTAAATGGTTCGTTGGCTCATCTAATAAAAGTAGCTTTGGTTCTTGTGCCAGGGACCGAGCTAGTAATACACGCTGACGTTCTCCACCACTTAACTCTAAGAATGATTTATCACGAAACTGGTAGACATCCGTTTGTTTCATCGCATACTCAATCATTTTTTCATCTTTACTAGATGAAAAGTGAAACATACCTTTTTGATATGGGTAACGTCCTAAAGCAACGATATCATAAACAGAATACGTAAATGCAGAATCAGAATGCTGTGGAAGGACAGCCATTGTGCGCGCTAACTCTTTTGATGAATAATCCACAATAGCTTTTCCATTAATATGTATTTGCCCTTTTTGAAAGGGCAAAGAACCACTAATCATTTTTAATAACGTCGTTTTACCACTCCCATTTGGTCCGAGGATTCCAAAGATCTCTCCTTTTTTTACCTCAAACGAGACATTCTCAATAATTGATTCCCCACCATATCCACCAGTAATAGTATGAACCTTTAGCATGAGTCCTCCTCCTTTCAGCTATAATCCACGACGTTGCCTTAACAGAAGTAACCCAAATACAGGCCCTCCAATAAGTGCAGTGATGACCCCTATCGGTAATTCAGTAGGAGCAATAATCGTCCTTGCTACTAAATCTGTTAAAATGAGAAACCCTCCACCGATTAACATTGATAGCGGTAAAAGATGACGATGGTCTGCCCCCCATATTATCCTTACTAAGTGAGGAATAACTAGTCCAACGAAGCCTATCGTACCCGAAACCGCTACTGCACTACCAGTTAAAATCGAAGCTCCAGCCAAGATCATGATTTTTCGCTTTTGTATGTTAACTCCAAGATGCCTTGCTGTTTCTTCTCCAAACGCCAGTGCATTTAATTCTCGAGTATTAAAAAGAAGCAGAAAGAATCCTATTAAAAAGAAAGGAATAATTAAGCCAACATAACTCCACCCTCTCATTGCAACACTACCCATGAGCCAGCTAATAATTTGTCTTAATTCGTCACCGGTTAAGGCAATCATTAATGAGATTAGGGAGCCAAGAAAAGAACTTACGATAATTCCGGCTAAAATTATCGTTTCAGCCGACATTGATTTTTGAACAAGTCTAGCAAAGAAAATAACGAATAGTAAAGTTAAAAAACCGAAGAAGACACTAATAATAGGTAAAGTAAATGCTCCTAAAAAAGGAATTGTGATTCCAAAAAACAATACAAATACAGCACCTACAGCTGCTCCAGAAGAAACCCCTAATGTGAAAGGGTCAGCTAGAGGGTTTTTTAAAAAACCTTGAAATGCTGCTCCTGCAAGTGCTAATGAAGCGCCAACTATCATTGCTAGGAACACTCGTGGAGCCCTGATTTCAAGAACGATATTTGTAAGTAATGGCTCTACCTCCACATTTAATGGAACTACCACATTTACTAGAATCAAAATGATAGTAGAAAAGGGAATCGAAAGACTCCCCTTTGCAATACCGATTAAGATTGATAAAAATAAAAATGATAGTGCAATTAAATAGGACAGGAACTTGTTATTCTGCAAAAACGTCTGGATAGATACGCGTTGCAAGTTCTTCTACTCCTTTTACTAAACGAGGGCCTGAACGAGTCACTTGATCTGGATCAACATCGTAGATACGATCATTCGTAACTGCAGTCACATCTTTCCAAGCAGAACGTTGTTTAATTTGTTCACTTGGATTTTCAACATAATAACCATAAGTAGTAACAATTACATCTGGATTGAAAGCAACAGCTTCTTCTTCAGTAAACATTGCCCAACCATCAACTTCACTCGCAGCATTCGTTGCATTTATCATTTGTAACATCTCATCTAAAAACGTACCTTTTCCAGTTGTATAAATTTCTGGAGCAGGTGAAACTTCAACCCAAACCTTTACCTGGTCATTTACTGAAATAGCACTTGCCTTAGCAGCTATTTCCTCGAATGTTGCTGTCATCTCTGAAACAATTTCCTCTCCTTTATCAACAGCACCCGTCACATTGGCAATCATCGCAATTGCTTTGTATACATCATCAATTGATGTTGCATCATTTACAACTACAACTGTTACACCAGCATTTCGTAGTTGGTCTAACCCATCTGCAGAGCTATGTGCGCCTGATGCATGAGAGATAACTAGATCAGGTGTAAGTGAAAGTAGCTTTTCAACATCGAACTCCATTCCTCCTACACTATCAACTTCTAACGCTGCTTCAGGGTAATTACACCAATCAGTTCTTCCTACTAAATATTCTCCCTTATCAAGGGCAAAAATAGTTTCCGTAATGCTAGGAATTAACGAAACAATTCGTTTCGGTTCTTCTTCAATCGTTACTTCATTATCCATTGCATCTGTTAGCGTTAATGGGAATTGGTCTTCGTCCCCTTCTCCCTCAACAACATCTTCTTGTTCAGTTTCTATCGCTTGGTCTTCATCTGGCGCTTCTACAGTTGTATCTGTTGTGTTACAACCTACTAGTAGAATAAGTGTAACTAGAAGAGCCATAAGTATTGTTAAACATTTCTTCAAATTCTCCATCTCCTCTGTTTTTCTTGAGTTTGTAGTTATGAACTAAAAGGTAAAAAAATAAAGCCCTATGACGAGGACTTTATTTGCAGAAAGTATAGACAACTTATAAAAGTAGTTTCTATCCAACCTGCTTCACCTTTTCCTCGAAGGATTCACAATACTTTAAGGCAGGTCTCCTGACTCATACTATAACGAAACTTTCCCCTTCCCATCAAAAGACAGTGGTTCATTGAAAGATTCTAGTATTTACAGTGGCGGGACCGTGTTGGATTTTCACCAACTTCCCTATTAACACTTATTATAAGTGACCTTAAAGAATTTATTATGTAGTTCAACAACGAATTACGTCTCAATTATACACAATTTTTTGTATTTTGACAGTGTTTTCTCCTAAACTTTTAAGTGAATTTTTCTCATTACAATGCTGAATACGTTCCTTATTAAAACAATCGTAGAATGAATCTCTTTTTATTTATGTCAAAATAGGTAGTTAAACACTACTCTTATTCAGTTTATCATACAATAAGTTATAGAAATTTAGTCCATCTTTTTCTTTGCTCCCACTACAATACAGTATTTTTTAGTTTCCTTGCTAAACAAAAAAGTGTTAAAGCTAATCAGCCTCAACACTTTGTAATTTCTATGCTATTTTTTCTGCAAAATTCTCCCCAAACAACTTGCAAGTTTCCTCATCTTCATCAGGACTTAATTCTATTTTTAACCCTGGTAATACTATTACTCCATTTTTTTCGGCTACCATTGCTTCAAGTAAATCTACCGCACCGCAAAATTCAGGATAAGAGGTATCCCCTGTTCCAAAGATAGCAAATTTCTTTCCTGATAAATCAATACCTGCCATTTCTTCATAGAAGTCCAAAAACTCATCAGGCAATTCACCGTCTCCCCATGTATAAGCTCCTAAAAGTACTGCATCATACCCCTCTAATATACTTGTATCGCATTCCATAACTTCTTTTTTAAAGACTTTAACACCTTTGTTCTTCAATCCCACTTCAACTAAATCCGCAACAGATTCAGTATTACCAGACATGCTCGCATAGATTAATAATGCTCTTGACATATAAAATCATCCCTTCAATTATTAATTTAATTGTGTTGTATTTGTACACATCCCAACAAAAATGATGGGATGTGTACAGTGAGAGCTTTTTGTTTCATACATTCCTGCAATGACATACTGTTCTTTATTAGACGAAAGAGTACTTTCCATTCCATTTCCCCCTCATAAATAATCGTTAATGAAAATCATTTTCAATAACAACATTTTAACGATAACGATTATCATTGTCAATGGTTTCTTTAAGACTTTAATAACATAGAGTAAATATTTCAAAAAAAAAAAAGAGATTTACTTAAAAACCGTAATGGCCTTTTAAATAAATCTCAATTAATCCTCATTGTTACGTATGAAACAATGATTTTCGCTCTATTTCTCTTTATTCTTCATTATATCGAGGTAAAATAAAGGAAAATGTCGTTCCTTCATTTATTTTGCTATGAACAGAAATTTGTCCACCATGAGCTTCTACAATGTTTTTCACTATCGCTAGACCTAATCCTGTACCAGCTCGTCCACGTGTTCTAGCCTTATCTGCTTTATAGAATCGTTCAAACACGAATGGTAAATCCTCTTCTGGGATTCCTGAACCAGTATCTTTTACATCAAACTTAATTTCATTTTCATTAGCCGATACTGACACTTTCACACTACCATTTTCCTCAGTATGACGAATCGCATTAGAAATTAAGTTTGTTAAGACCTGGTCTATCCTGTCTGGGTCAATAAAGCCTCTTATTGACTCACCTTTAATATCTGATTCTAAGTAAATCTTATGCTCTTTTACTAACCCTTGGAACTTACGTAGTACTCGTTCTGTATATTCACTTACATTGATATCTTCCTGATTCAATTGAATATGACCAGCTTCCATTCTTGCCAAGTCTAGTAATTCATTTACTAAACGCCCCATACGTAATGATTCATCATAAATAATTTGAGCGATTTCTTTCTTTTCCTCATCGGACTGAGCAATATCATCAATAATTGCCTCACTATACCCTTGAAGCATGGAAATAGGCGTGCGTAATTCATGGGAAACATTCGCGATAAAATCTTTACGAAGTTTATCTAAGCGACGTTCCTCAGTCATATCTCTAATAACAGCTACAGCACCACGAACGAAGGTGTCATCATAAAGAGGTGTCATCAATATAGCCCAATTTCGTCCTTGTATAGCTACTTCCGTCATTTGTTCTTTTTCTAGAGCAACAACTTTTTGAAACAGCTTTTTAATTGCTTTAGGTAAATCATCACCATTTTCAGGTAGCATCCCTTGTTCAAAGTACCATGATTGAATAAATACATCTGCCGGAGGATTTGTTACGACAATTTCGCCTTTACGATTTAACGTAATAACTCCATCTGCCATACTACTTAGAATTCGTGAGAGCTGTTCCTTCTCTTGATTCAATGCCATTAAATTTTTATTTAATTCTCTACCCATTCGATTAAAAGCAATCGCTAATTGACCAATTTCATCCGTTGTAAGTATAGGTACTTTCGTATCAAATTTGCCTTCTGACACTTCAAAAGAAACTTGCCGCATTTTTCGTAATGGAGACGTGATACGCGTTGAAAGAAAGAAAGCAAAAATAGTCGTTAATACAATCGCAACTCCTGCTGAAAAATAAATAATTCGTTTTGTTTCAGCTGTTGTCTCTTTTATTGCTGTTAGAGATTGATATAAATAAACTGCTCCCATATCTCCAAACAGATTATCAATCGGTACTCCAACAATCATGACTTCAGTATGAACTTCTACCCCATCTTCATGGAATGGAAAATCTCCTTGTGTCATAACCGTTGAATCTCCTTCTAGTGCTCTCGATAATAGTGGGTCTTCATAAAAAGTCTCGATCGGCAAATTAGCGATCGAGTCTCCATTTTTTGAATACCAGTGATCCTCTCTACCAATAATGACAACCTTGGTATCATAGGCTTTTGCAATCATCGAAATCGTTGAAAGTGCAGCTTCTCTGTTTCCATATTCCTCTAGAATTGTCGCTATCATCGACGCATGATTCATTAAATGAGATTCAGCTTCACTTACATGAAATCGTTCGAAGAATTGCATAAGCAACACCATTAAAATAGCTAGTACGACAGAAACTAAAAATAAAATTGTAAACCAAAGCTTCCCTACTACACTTCTCCAAAACATCATTCTTTCGCAGCCTCAAATTTGTAACCAACACCCCATACAGTGGAAATCATACTAGCTGCCTCAGGTGACACACGGTTAAGCTTTTCACGTAGTCTCTTAATATGTGTATCGACTGTACGTAAATCACCAAAGAAATCATAATTCCATACATCTTTCAGTAATTGTTCACGAGAGAACACTTTGTCTGGTGATTGAGCAAGATAATATAATAGTTCATATTCTTTAGGTGTTAAGTTAATCTCAGAGCCATTAACACTTACACGATGAGCGTCATTATCAATCGTCAGATGTTGAAAAACAAGAACATCTTTAGCCGCTGTATCGGTGTGTAAAAACTTCGTAGAGGACGAACGACGTAATAACGCTTTCACACGTAACACGACTTCTCTAGGACTAAATGGTTTTACAATATAGTCATCTGTTCCTGCTTCAAAGCCTTGAACACGGTTCGCCTCTTCACCTTTTGCTGTTAACATAATAATGGGAGTTGCTTTTGTCTTTCGTAACTCCTGACAAACTTCTATTCCGTCCATACCGGGCATCATGATATCAAGTAAAATTAAATCATATTCATTCTCAAGTCCTAACTTTACTGCTTCTTCACCATTTTCAGCGTCTTCTACATAATAATTTTCACGTTCTAAATACATACGTAGTAAACGACGAATTCTTTCCTCATCATCAACAACTAATATTCTAGCCTCTTGCTCCATAACTCTACCTCCTCTATATAAAAACAATACATCATTATTCGACATTATCATATTTTATTGTAACAGATGTCATACCCTTTATGAATAAAAAGAGTTGCCCTAAAAGGAAGGCTGCTGAAAAAGTGCGATTTTCACTTTTCCAGCAGCCTTTTTAAGTAATGAGCGAAGCCGTTGCATCTTTTAAAGCTTGCTATGCGTGGTTTTCTCAAAGCAAGCGCAACATACAGGAGCGATTACTGCTTCCTGAACTCACTATATTGGACCTTTTGAGACAACTCTTTAGTAATATTATTAGAATATATGGCACTTTTTTAAGCGTACGAATGTAGCCCTGCGATAACTAAGTTAACAAATATTAAGTTAAACATGATGATTGCAAACCCGATAACACATAACCATGCAGATCTCTCTCCATGCCACCCTCTTGATAAACGTAAATGAAGATAAGCGGCATAATACAAGAATGTAATAAGTGCCCACACTTCTTTCGGGTCCCAACCCCAAAATCGTGTCCAAGCAATTTGTGCCCAAATCATTGCAAATATTAAACCTCCGAGAGTAAAGACTGGGAAACCAATAGCAATTGCACGATAACTAGCTTCATCTACCTTTTCAGGACTAACTCCTTTTAATAACGGTTGTATTGCAGCCCCTATTGGCTTTCTTAAGATTAAACGTAATAGCCAATATAGGACAATACCTGATAATAATGACCAAATAACCGTATTTAAATCATTACTCTTCATCCATTCAGGCATATATACAATTGGAGATATAGCATTATCCGTCATTAATTGTCCCTCATTAGGACCTACTAACGGAGGAAGTGTATAGACCATTTCAGCCTCTTGGCCAAATTCATTCGTATAGCTGAATGTAGCCTCATAATTTAAAGCATTGAATGCATAAGCTATTACGATATACCCAAAAATACTAACTAATGAGTACATAATAAATTCTAATGAACGTGTTTTTTTATTCTTTTGTTTGTAATCAATCGTACGAACCAAATAAACAAGTCCAGCAGCAAAACCAATAGCTAGAATACCTTGACCAAGTGCTGTAGTAATTACATGAATCTTTAACCAATAACTTTGTAATGCAGGTATAAGTGGCGCAACTTCCTGCGGAAACAAAGAAGCGTACGCAATAATTAACATTACAATTGGCATTGTAAATAGACCAATTACATTTGAGCGATAGATTGCATATATAATAATAAATGCAAGTCCCATCATTATTCCTAAGAACGTTGTATATTCAAACATATTACTTACTGGTGCATGACCTGCAACCATCCAGCGTGTAATGAAATAGCCCATTGCAAATAAGAAACCAATGATTGAGAAAATGAATCCAAAAGTTCCCCAACGATTCCCTGTCATTTCACCTTGTTTATCACGCCATTTTTTCCCAGTTACAGAAACGGCGAAAAAAATCGTTGATGCTAAATATAAGAAAAAGGCAATTAACAAAAGGTTGCCACTTAAAGCTGCCATTTACATGTTCCTCCTTAGGAGTTATTCTCCTTCTCTTTCTCTTCTTCTTTCTCTTTCTTAATAACTTGGTCGACTGGTTTTGTAATGTTTGTACCTTCAATTCCTTTTTCAATATCGCCCATTAATGCCGTCCAGTTTTTATTTGTATGACCTGCGACCCACACCTCATTATTAATTCTTTGAATCCAAATTCGGCGATGTGCCCAATATGATCCTTGAACTAATCCAATCATAAAAATAACTCCACCAGCGATGATAATTCCTAACGTGTTATCCTTACGAACTGTGAGAGCAGTTACGTTTTTTGTCGTAATATCAGCAAAGCTCATACGGTAATCATTTTCTCCAAACGGTTCAAGATTTTGACGTATTGCTACAAAGCTTACTTCTCCTTCTTCTGGATGTTCTGGAGTTATCATTTCAAAGATAAAGGCAGGATTATCAGGAACTCTCGATCGAGTTGCAGGATGACCTTGATCATTAAAGAAATAATCAGGAAAGTATTGCAATAATTTTACTTTATACCCTTCTCCAAGATCATACTCTGTTTCGGGGTTTGATAAGTTAACGTCTATTCTTCCAAATGTATCTCCAGTCTTTTTTTGCTCTAAACGAAAGCTCATTTCGTGGAATTCATTTAACTTATAATCTACTTGATAAAGTGCAAATCCATCAAACTTAAATGGTTGATTTACTCGGATATTATGGCGATCTACTTCTACTAATTCTCGTTCCTCACCAACTGTCCCAGCCTCTTGTCGTTGATAAAGAATAGCATTTGTTTGGTAAGTTTGAACAACAGGACCTTGATTTCTTTCAAGAGCATCTCTAAATCTCTCATCCTCTTCATCATATAATTCAATAATAAACTGCTCATTCTTAAGGTGATATTCCCCCTGTGTACCAGGGATAACAGCAGTTTCCCCTTCACGAACCCAAACAAATTCATCAATATACATTCCTGGAAAGTATCTCAGCATACAACCAATTAAAAAGATAATAAGACCTACATGATTTACATAGGGACCCCAACGAGCAAAGCGTCCCTTTTCAGCAACAATGTTTCCATTTTCTTCAGAAATATTGTATTTTTTGTCTTTCAATTGCTTTACAGCCTTCTTAATATCCTCATCAATATCATCGACTTTAGATACACCAAAAATTCGCTGTCTTTCCATAAAACCTGAATGTCTTGTTACACGTTGTTTCTTAAGTGCACGATACAATGGCACAACACGGTCAAGACTAGCTATAATTAACGAGATACCTAATGCCGCTAGTAACAGCATGTACCACCAAGAGCCATATAAGTTATGGAATCCTAACTGATAATAAATCTGACCAGCAATTCCATACTCTTCATAGTAATATACAGCTGGGTTTACTAATGGTGGGATATAAAATTGTTGAGGGAATATAGTCCCGAGTGATGATGCTACCAACGTTAGAACAATGATCCATACACCAACTTTTACCGATGAAAAGAAATTCCAAATCTTATCAATAAATGTTCGATTATATGTTTGTGAACGTCGTGCAACTCCTTCATAACGCATATTTAGTAACCCTTTTTTCTCCTCTTCCACTAAAGGTTTACCGCACGATTCACAAATGACCGTTCCATATGGATTCTCATGACCACATTCGCACTTGAATTTATCCATTTGAACACCCCATTTATCTCTTCTATTTAGGAGGCTAAAAACTAATAGTGTATTAGCGTATCTTTGTCCTATCTAGGATTTAGGTACAATTAACTCCATGAAGTCTTCTACTTGCCTTTCTGTCATACCACCAATATGAACCTTTTGTACTTCACCATATTCATCAATTAGTAACGTTGTTGGTAATGGGCTAACCCCATAAGCATCTAATACATTTCGTCCTTTATCAATTACGATAGGAAAAGTTAGCTTATACCTGTCAACAAATGTCCGTACTGTCAGCTCTGGTTCGTCGACATTAACTGCAATAATTTCTACCCCTTTATCCTTATAAACATTATAAAGATTCTCCATATAAGGCATTTCTCGTTCACATGGTGGACAATATGTTCCCCAAAAATTAAGGAATACACCGTTGCCTCTTAATTCTGCTAATTCTATACGCTCACCATTTAAATCTGTTAAAACAAAATTTACTGCTTCGTCACCTACACGAACTGTTGACCTATCAGCAAAGAAATTAGAGTAGAACGTATAACCTAAAGCAATTGCAATAACAGCTAAGATTGATGTTCTTACAATTAGCCTTTTCTGCTTCATTTCTATCTCCCCTTATAGTACAAAACTACGTAATAATGTATTACTAATAACTATTATAACGTTGTAAAGGTTGCTATAATAAGTCGTTTTATGACGTTTATGTGACAGCTAATTCACGCAATTGCTTCACTTCAAATGGAGTTAATTTTCTCACATCACCTGGATTCAGTCCTTTAGCAGTTAAGAAAGCAAATTGTTCTCTTTTTAATTTCTGGACTGGATGTCCAATTGCTTCAAACATTCTTCTGACTTGACGATTTCTACCTTCATGAATCGTTAATTGAACAATTGATGTATTTTTTTTCTTATCCACCGATAACACTTTTACATTAGCTGGTGCTGTTTTACCGTCTTCAAGATGGATACCATATTGAAGTTTCTTTAATTCTTCACGTAGAGGAATCCCTTCAACTTTAGCAATATATACTTTATGTACCTTGTGCTTAGGATGCATAAGAATGTTCGCAAACTCTCCATCATTCGTGAGAAGAATAACACCAGATGTATCATAATCAAGTCTTCCTACAGGATACACTCTTTGCTCAACTTCAAGAAAATCTGTAACTACTGTTCTTCCTTTATCATCATTCACACTCGAGATAACACCTGTTGGTTTGTATAGCAAAAAATAAACCGGCTCCTCCCGGTCAATTGGAACTCCATTCACTTCAACTTTATCCTTATTAGGTGTAACTTTAACACCTAGCTCACGAACAACTTGCCCATTAACCTTTACCTTTCCTTCTACTATTAAATCTTCTGCTTTTCTTCTAGACGTAATACCTGCTTGAGATATTACCTTCTGTAAACGCTCCATTTTCTCACCTCGTTAACAATGATATACTCACCACTATAAATTCTCAAGCAATTGATTTAAGTATTCGACAGTTTTACATAATGCTGCAATAGTATTGACATAACTTAGCAATTTTAAATATTTATTTTGCAATCTACTAAAAAACAACAAAAAAGCAAAGACTTGTATAGTTCTTTGCTTTCTCACTGTTATGTTTATATTTTTCAACTAGTGGCTAATTCTTACATTACTGCTCCAAATACTAACGTAACAATAATAATAGATGCAACAATTCCCACTACATCTGCTAAGAGTCCAACCTTTAACGCATCACCCATTTTCTTAATTCCTACAGCTCCAAAATAAACTGTTAAGACATAAAGCGTTGTATCTGTACTACCCTGCATTGTAGAAGCAAGTCTACCAATAAAAGAATCAGGACCATATGTAGCTATCAAATCAGACGTCATCCCCAAAGCGCCTGTCCCAGAAATCGGACGAATTAATGCTAGTGGTACAATTTCTGATGGTACTCCAATTGCTTGTAATCCTGGTCTCATTAGATCAATTAAAAAATCCATCGCACCTGACGCTCGAAAGACACTAATTGCAACCATCATCCCTACTAAATATGGAATAATTGAAACCGCCATTCCAAACCCTTCTTTTGCCCCTTCAACAAATGTTTCATATGTCGGAACTTTTCTAAAGGTTCCATATAATAGAATAAATGCGATAAGAAGAGGGATTATCCATATTGATGCAACTGTAAGCCAAGTCAAGATTATCTCCCCCTTCTTTTCATCCGTCTATAATAAAAATATCTATCGATCAAAATTGCTCCAATAGTAGAGCATGCTGTTGCCATGATTGTCGTACCTACAATTTCTGTTGGAGATACTGAATCATAGCTCATTCTGATCGAGATGACAGTTGTTGGTATTAACGTAATACTTGCCGTATTTAATGCAAGTAGCGTAATCATCGAACGGCTAGCTTCATCACTATCTCCATTTAGTCTCTTTAATTCTTGCATTGCTTTAATACCCATCGGAGTCGCTGCGTTACCAAGTCCAAACATATTCGCTGTCATATTGGACAAGATATAACCCATTGCAGGATGATTACTTGGTACTTCTGGAAATAATCTTCTCGCTATTGGACGCAATAATCTTGCTAACACATCTAGCATTCCTGCAACTTCTGCAATCCTCATCATACCTAACCAAAAAACTAGAATACTAATTAGACCAAAACAAATGGTGACCGCTTCTTTCGCTCCTGTAAATATCGCCTCATTTACAGCCTCCATCGTGCCATTAATAGCCGCAAATCCAACTCCAATAACAAGCATGACCACCCAAATGATATTAATCAATTTGTTTCACTCCAATAGTGAAGAAAAATATTTCTTTAAACTTTTGAAAGAACCCTTTCTTCTCATCTTCATCTCCTTCTGGTGTAATATAATGAAGCGGAACATGCCCTATATGATTGCCACTAACACTAATTGTTATTTTCCCGATAGGCTGTGGAAATCCACTTGTACTCCATTCGTGATTTTGTGGTGGACGATATAATGTTATATCTTTCTTTACAGCATCTGCTTCATTTGCTGACAGCGGATATTCAAAGGAATAAGGTGCATAAACTTTGTCACGATAAAACTCGTCTTTAATGCCCTTAACTAATCCCTCTTCTACTAATTGTTTCACCTCGAATGAATCAAATGCCCAATTAAATAGATTCATATGATCATTCCAATCACTAGGTGCATTTAATGTGACAACAATTAGATCCATCTCATCTTTCGTAGCTGTAGAAACTAATGTTCGTTTCGCACGCTTCGTATACCCTGTCTTCCCACCTGTAGAATGCTTATATAATTGAGTTAATAAGCGATTTTTATTTTGCCAAATTCTATCCCACTCTTCCTCTTCTTGCGGAGCCCTGTAGGATTTAGTTGATGATACTTCTCGGAAAGTTTCATTTTTCATTGCGTATTGAGTTAAAATCGCCATATCATAAGCGGTTGAGTAATGTTCTTCATGGTCATCAAGACCATGAGGGTTATTAAAAACTGTCCGAGACATACCAATTTCCTTTGCCTTTTCATTCATTAAATATATGAAGCCCTCTAGACTCCCCCCTACATACTCTGCTATTGCGACTGCTGAATCATTACCTGAGCGTAGCATTAAGCCATACACAAGGTCTTCAAGTGGTAGCTTTTCACCTGGCTTTAAATACAGAGATGAACCTTCCGTACCAGAGGCGTTATTTGAAACTGTTACTTCCTCCTCGAGCTTACCCGACTCTATTGCTAAAATCGCAGTCATTATCTTTGTAATTGAAGCTATCCTCATTTGAGTGTGTTCATTTTTCCCATACAAAACTCTTCCAGACTCTTGTTCTATCAAAATAGCTCCTTGTGCTGATATGGAAAAGTTTTTCGCTTGAAATGAAGTCGGAAACATAGAAAATACTAAGAGAAATAAAAGTGAAATACTTAGAAGCTTTTTTATTTTTGTCACCATACCAAACCCCGTCCTATAGTTTTGTTTTGTACAAGTTTATGCGTTAACCTTGTCCGTATGATTAAAATTTGTATAAATAGAGAGGAAGGACTTGGACTAAATTCTATTAGTGTATAAACTTTTATAGATTTGATAGGTGTTGGTAAAAAGTAGAGAGGATTAAAAACAATTATAATTAGTGAGGTTTATTAGCTTAATGAAGTAATCTATGCTTCAATCAACAATAGAATGGACGGACATAGTTCAAACTTTAAGATACTTCCCCGATATAAACCTATCTACCCATCATACTGAAAAGTTTAAAATAAGACTTAAGAAGCTTTTTCAGTGGTCTTCATTAAAAAGAGGTTGTATCAAAAGGTAAAGCTCACCTTTTGATACAACCCCTAAGCAATATGCAATACCTAGATGCTTTGAAATTCGTACATTCATTGTTTGAAATGATAACAAGTAGTACGCGTGTGATTTCTAATGGATTTTTCATTTTAACTGCTACTATATAAAACCTATTGTAAGTAAGGCTTAAGCTTATTTAGTACTTCTGTCATGTCTTGGGCATTTTTTTCATACATCTGTTTTACTGACTGAGAATCTGTTTCTAAAGCAAATTTCTCTAAGTCCGCTTGACATTTTTTTATCGATGCCATTAGCATTTGCTTTTCAACAGGCTCCGGTACCTGGATCTTATCATCGAACAAATCAACTGTCACTTGTCCAAAGGAATCAACCTGTCCCAAATAAACATTTTCAATTGCTACGCCCATTTTATCTAACTCTACTTCTAACCAATTTCGATTAAAACCAAGGGTTGATAGTGGTTCGTCTAGAATTTTCCCATCCATTACAACTGCTTCGGGTTGTTTAATGGGCGCTACAGGTACTTGCATATCTGTAGGTGTAAGTGGTTGGTAATCTTTCTTTAATAGGACATTTATATCTCCACTTGGCTCTAACACAGCAAATTCCACATCAGCAACACGGAAAACATTTTTTGCTCGCAATTGGCTCAATAGTTCATCTGTTGAGTATCGTTGCTTCTTTAAGTTATCTTCCATTATTTTACCATCTTTTATAAACGGAATGCCTTTTCCAGCAACTATATTTCTAAATGTCTTGCTTTTCATTGAGAGAAGCGATATACAAAAAGGAACAAACGTCCATATAAATAATGCTACTAATACATATGCCACTGGAATCGCTAACTGAATCGACCCAACCGCTACAATAATTGCTGCTACAACAGCCGAGATGAATTCAAAGTAAGTAAAATGAGAGATAGCTTTCCTCATAAATAGCTTTGCAGCAAATAACACAATGACAAGACCAACAAATGAACGCAATGCAACTTCTAACCAACCAGGCAATTTAAAACCTCCCTTCAGATTAATTATGAATACTAAGTTATGAGTTATGAATTTAAAGAACATATACATATGATATTGGAAGGAATACGTTAATACTTCATTTAGACGCTCTTGAACTTCCATTCATAATTCATCACTCATAATTCATAATTACATTAAAACCCTTTATACTGTGGTTCTTCTCGTTCTAAATCACCGACACGATTTTCTACTTCTCCAATTACTCTTCTTGTAATTAAACAAGTGTCTCGAAAGACTTGTTGTGCTTGGTCGTTTTCTGCTTTAAGAGCCATACTATTTAATGTTGCTTCAATCCCTTTTAATGTTGAGACACATTGCTTAACTTGTGAAGCTACAGTCATAGTTTATCCTCCATCTACCCTTTTGGTTTAAATACTAATGAAGCTAAAAATCCAAAAATAATCGCAGCTGAGATACCAGCACTTGTGACTTCAAAGATACCTGTGATAATACCAACTAGTCCACTTTGTTCAGCCTCAGCCATTGCACCATGAACAAGTGCATTACCAAAACTCGTTATCGGAACAGTCGCTCCTGCCCCAGCAAAGTCAATCAAAGGCTCATACAATCCAAAACCGTCTAAGACAGCTCCAGATACAACTAGAGCACTCATTGTATGAGCAGGAGTTAACCTCATAACATCCATTAAGATCTGACCAATAACGCATATAATACCACCAACGACAAAAGCCCAAAAGAAAATCATTCCTGCTCCTCACCTCCTGCTTCAATTGCTACAGCGTGAGCGATACACGGGATTGTTTCTTTTTGTTGAAAGGACAGTGGAGATAGTAAAGCACCTGTTGCAACAATAAGCATTCGCTTAATTTCTCCCTTTTTCATACGGTTAAGTAGATGTCCATACGTAACTGCTGCTGAACACCCAGAACCACTACCTCCAGCAAGAACAGGCTGTCCTTCACGATAAATCATTAAGCCACAGTCCTGAAATTGCTCTCTAGTAATTCCATCATTATGCTTCTTCATAAGATCAAAGGCAATTGGTAAGCCTATATGCCCCAAATCACCAGTAGCAATTAAATCATAATGGTCTGGTTTAATATTTAAATCACGTAAATGAGCTTCTATCGTATCAACAGCTGCCGGTGCCATTGCCCCCCCCATATTAAATGGATCGCTCATCCCCATATCAACAACACGACCAATTGTAGCAGAAGTAATATATGGTCCATTTCCTTTACTTGATACTACAGCTGCTCCTGATGCTGTAACAGTCCATTGGGCAGTAGGGGGCTTTTGCGCTCCGTACTCTGTCGGATAACGGAATTGCTTTTCAACAGCTGAATTATGACTAGACGACCCTGTTAACACATAATTCGCTCCACCACC
The DNA here is from genome assembly GCF_002335805.1 of Bacillus sp. FJAT-45350. Lineage (NCBI taxonomy): Bacteria > Bacillati > Bacillota > Bacilli > Caryophanales > Bacillaceae > Bacillus > Bacillus sp. FJAT-45350. The sequence continues at coordinate 2,044,863 of NZ_NISU01000001.1, forward strand.
ATTAACGATAAACGCACTAAGAGCAAGACCTTCCATCGAAGTAGAACATGCTCCAAATAAACCGATATACGGAGCTTCAATTGTTCGACAAGCGAAACTAGTCGGTGTAATTTGGTTAATTAAATCACCAGCAATTATATATTGAACATCCTCTTTAGTAATATAAGCTTTCTCGATTGCCTTTGAACAAGCTTCTTCAAATAGTACCTTTTGCGCTTTTTCATACGAGTCTTGTCCTAGCCATAAATCTTCATGTAATGTGTCAAAATCGTTTGGGATATTACCGTTTGCTTCAAAAGGTCCACCAACAGTTCCTGTAGAAATAATCGATGGTTTTTTATCAAATCTCCAAGTACGGTGTCCTACTAACATCTTATAAGCCTCCCCATTGAACTAGGATGGTCTTAATAAACGCTATGACAAATGCGGCTACAGTACCAAATACAATGACTGAACCAGCTAACTTAAACATGTTACCACCTACCCCAAGTACATATCCTTCAGTTCGATGTTCAATCGCTGCTGATGCTACTGAGTTAGCAAATCCAGTAACTGGTACAGCTGTTCCAGCACCAGCAAATTGGGCAAAACGGTCATACACTCCAAATCCAGTTAATAATATTGACAGAAAAATAAGGGTTGCTACCGTTGGATTTCCTGCTGTTCTCTCTGTAAAATCAAAAAATGTAAAATAGAATGTTTGAATAAATTGACCAAATAAACATATTAATCCACCAATAAAAAAGGCTCGAATACAATTTTTTAAAACAGGTCGTTTCACTTCATGTTCACTTGCAAATTTTTGGTATTCCTGTTGAACGGGTGTTAAATTTTTCTTTTTTTGGTCTGACATCGTCATTCCTCATTTCTTTATTGTTTACCCTTTCATATCCTCTTCTAATTTCGTTAATTTTTTCTCAAGTTCTTCTTCCTTTATTGAGCTTGCTTTTAACCTTTGTTCTAATTTTTCCAATTCCATAAAAATCTTTTTATCAGTTGAAAAAAAAACTTTTTCATCTGGAAAACGTTTATTTACTCTTTCATATCCAGTTTTTCGAATAGATTCAAGACGTAATCTATCAAAGTGCTTCACTCTTGGTGCGACATAAATTTTGTCATCGTAAACCACACCTTTCACTTCTAGTACTTCTTCCATTGCAAGTACGACCTTCTTAGCATTATCAGCATTTGTTTGATCTACTAGAGCTTGCTGTCCAATTTGAACAGGTGGTACTTCTTGTGCTTGCATTCCTGTTCCACAGCCACTCACCATACTTGTTAAGTAAAGGAGTATCAATGTTGTAATTAGTTTCCTCATCATGAACCATTCCTATCTGATGATGTTATAGTTGTTAGTATTATGAAAAAGACTGTGAAAATTTATGTACTAATATAATTATCCGTCCAAATAAAAATTACCAAATGAAACGATGGCGGAAAGAAACAAAGACGCTGGAGTAGTAGTATTGGCTTCCCACGATGCACCGCTTTGAGAAAAAACAATCATAGCAGGATTTAATAGAATGTAGAGATTTCGCGCATTACTTGAAAAGCACTAAAAAAGTGAAGTACCTACTTTTCCAGTGCTATTTGATAAACATTTGATAAACAGGTTGTCTCAAAGCCTTGTTTACAACTTTGAGACAACTTCAAATAAGCCTTGTTTCTTATTCTACTATGGATATTTACCTCTAAAGTAAGACTAGAACAAAGGTATAATATTCTCTACAATCGTAGTAGTATACAATTAGTTTTTGTATTGTGGCTCTTCTTGTTCAATTTCTTGCATACGAGGTGTGATTGTGTCTACAATACCTTGTGTTTGCTGAGCCATATTTTGGAACATTTGCTTTGCTTGCTGATTTTCAGTTTGTAAAGCAAATCCCTCTAAGCTTGCTTGTGCACTTTTTAAGCCTGCTAATGTTTGTTTCATTTGGCTTGCTACTGTCATTGTTGATGTCCCCCTAATAAGTAATTTAGTGTAACTGGTACGCTATTAGCATGGATTATTATCTTCTTTTTATAATTAGTGATATATGGAAATTCGCTAAAATTGTTTAATCAAACAGAAAAGAACTGCCTCAAAATGTTCGTTCTCACCTGAGCTTTAATAAAAAACTTTATTGAGAGAAGGAGTATAGATGGAGAATATATTTATTGCAATACTTGGCCTAGTTCAAGTAATAAGTTTGATAGTTCTAATTGTTTTTGTTAGGCAAAATCGAAATCAGTATAAACAACAGCAACAAATGACAACAGAACTTCTTAGAAAGCTTGAAAACATACAAGCAACAGAAGCATTAGAGAGGGATGAGGTTAAAAGAGAAGAATGGCAAGCATATGTAACGATGAGGGCTCTCGATGTACTTGAATCTTTAGATAAACAGCAAAAGGGTTTACATGCAAAAGCGATTGAACAGGCCCCGACAGACCATGGCTTAACTGATAAAGAACTCTTGTTCACCTTTAGTACTCAACAATTAGAAGCTATATTGACTTTCTGGAAACTTTTCAATGAATACAAGATAACGTTCTGGTTAACCGAAAAGAAAAAAATAAAGAACGTATTTAAAGAAAAAGACGTCCTTGATATTCAAGAAAATTCAAAGAGGTTAAAGTATCAGTTAGACCATTTATTTCAACAACTAAAAAACAACTCAAAGTAAACCTTTTAGTTTTTGAGGTTTATTTTGGTTACTTTTGCAAATGATATGTGTATCTAAAAATCGATTTAACAATCAAAGGACGTGGATATCAATGAATAAGAAATGGCTTGTCACTTTCTTGTTGGTACTAAGTCTTATTGGATGCCAACAAGGTGGAGAGGGGGGAGCTTCAATTCAACAGATAGAAAAGGAATCAAGAGATCCTGACAAAAACGTAGTGCTTGTCATCATCGATTCAATGACGGGTTCCTTAGTAGACAATACGGGTGAAAGAGGAACTGTCCCGGCTCTTGAATTCTTAATGGAAAATGGTCAGTACTATAAAGACTTAGTTGCCCCATTTCCCTCCATGTCTGTTGTAATTGAGAGCTCTATCATTACGGGTGAGTCACCTGAAAATCACAGGATTCCTGGTTTAGTATGGTACGATCAACGTGAACAACGGATTGTTGATTATGGTTCGACTATCGAAAAAATGGTCAAGCTTGGGATGAAGCAGGCATTAATTGATTCTCTTTACCATTTGAATAATACCCACTTAAATCCTCATTCAATAACCATCTTTGAGGAGTTACAAAATAGGGGTTATACAACCGGAGCAGTTAATACTGTTTTATATAGAGGAAATACAACTCATGATATGAACCTACCACCACTTTTAGATGATTGGCTACAAGTAAATGGTTCAATTCAGACAAAGGGACCTGATCTACTAGCATTTGGTACAGCTGTAAAACCAAAAGTAATTCAATCAAGAAACTTACCGGACGGCGTCACTCAGCGTTTTGGTTTAAATGATGAATACTCAGTTGAAGTCGTAAAAGAGTTAATTAAAAATGATGAACAACCAGACTTTTTGTTTGTCTTTTTACCTGACTTTGATAAAGAGGCTCATATTAACAGTCCACACTATCGTGTTGGTTTCGAAAGAGCAGAGCATTACTTCCAAGAGATGCTTAATAGCTATGAAAGCTGGGATAAAGCTCTAGAGGAAAATATTTTTATCGTTATTGGGGATCACGGACAAGATAAGCTGTTAGCAGACGAAGCACGTATGGCTATTGATTTAGATGCAATCTATGGAGACTTTATCATCCCAGACTTAATGGACGATATTATCCCTGGAGATGTCGTCTTAGCAAATAATCATCGATCGGCCTATGTATATCCAATTGATAATGAAGATATGCTACCTCGCTTGGGAGAAATGGCGATGATGGACAAACGAATCTCCTTTGCTGCATGGGAAGAAGACGATTGGATTTATGTCATTTCACCTGATTATAATGATGGCATGAGATTCCAGCCAATTGGGCCGTGGACAGATCGTTATGACCAAACATGGACAATTGAAGGAAATCGAGATGTGCTAACTTTACAGCTTGAAGAAGATAATCAGATAGTAAAATATGTTGACTATCCAGACATTCTGAATCAAATTCAAAGTGCTCTACACAGTCAAGATACGCCTGCAGTAGTTCTTAATGCAAAACCTAGTTATACGTTTAAATCTGAGGGAGCTCCACTTCATGTTGACGGTGGTGAACATGGAGGTGCACACAAAAATGACACATTAGCTGCAATGATTATTGCTGGAACTGATGAGGAACCTCCTTATCTACGAATGGCTGACTTAAAGGAATATATCCTTCAATTTTTTGAAGAATAGTACAAGCAAATTCGAAAAAGCGTGGTGGATATCACTATCCACCACGCTTTTCATATTAGTATGGTTGCCACTTAATCTTTTTTGCCTCATTAAAGCGTTCGTTTACACTGCTCCAACATACAACATTCCACCAATTATCTACATATTGTTCTCGTTCATTTTTATATTGTAGATAATAGGCATGCTCCCACACATCTAATACTAATAATGGAATAACATCCCACTGACTAAGGTTTTGATGTTTTTCCGCTTGTAGAATTTCAAGCCTGTGGGCGCGGGGAGCCCAGACAAGAATGGCCCATCCTACTGCTTCTACAGCTTTTGCTGCTTCAGAAAAATGCTTCTTAAAGCTATCAAAACTTCCAAAGTCACGAATTATTTGTGTAGCTATGTCTCCTGATGGTTCTCCCCCACCTTTTGGACTCATAATGTTCCAGAATATCGTATGCAAATAATGTCCAGCACCATTAAAAGCTGCTTCTCGCTCCCAGTGCTTAATTAATTCAAAGTCATTTTTCTTTCGAGCCATTTCCATCTTTTGTTCTGCTTTATTTAATCCATCTACATAGCTTTGGTGATGTTCTGAATGGTGTAACCTCATAATTTCAGCTGCTATATAAGGCTCTAATGCATCATAGCTATACGGTAAAGGAGGTAACGTATGCTTGCCAATTGGAACAGGTTTCATACCTACTGGCTCCTTCTTATTTTTCTCAGCACGATTAGTTGATAATGATTGTGTAATCTCTTCCCATTCTTTATGGATCACTTTCGCATCATCATAGACATCAGACCAACTAATACGCTCTTCCTGCTCTTCATCAATCACTGATAAAAGTTTTGAGACCATTTCTTCAAAACTTTCTTTTCGCTCTTTACCAAGACTACCTTCAATTTCTGTACCGTATTGTTCTAATACTAGCATCATATCTGTCGCCCATTTTCTCAGTTCAATTAAATATTCAGATGACTGCTTTTGCTCTTCCATATCATTTCCTCCTTACAATATCAATCGTTTTACTATATGTCACCACAAGCCCTAATTGTTACTAATTAAAATTTAACGTTACGTTGATAAATTTGCATTCACATTGGTCTTTGATTAAAAAAGGAAAAGTCAAAGTTCTAGTTAACAATATAGGCTCCTGTTGCATAAAGTATCGTGATACTAAAGGAGGTTATTTGATTGCAAAACTTCACAGAAGCCGCACTTTTTGAACACCGTTTTTGGTTACAAATTCTAGGAGACCATGCAAGATTTATACGGGACACATTATCACCACTTGAAGAGGAAAAAATCCAAGAGGCACTAGCATTTATTGAAGTTTTTGACCAGATACTCCAATATTCACAACAGTCATTAACTAATCAACAATTGAAAGGTTTAACACAACAAGCATACGAACAAGCAAAAGAAATTAGACATTACAAACTCACTATAATAGAAGAACATTTAGTAGGAAATATAACGATTGAATTACCACCAACATTTTTAAATCATATGGTAAACGAAGTAGATGAGTACTTACGTATTTTACCTTTTTTATTGGAAGAGAAGCATCCACCAATTTGCCACTCCCTCCACCATCACTTAGTCTGGCTTCTAGATGCAGCTGGTCATGCAGATGCGATTACCGGCTCATTAGATTTAGTAGAAAAGAAGTTAAGCAAAAGAAGTGAATACTATACAGAAACATTTGAACACTTTTATATCAAAGCGGTAGAAATGGCGGGATACTTACGCGCAAACGTTCATAAATTTCCTGCTCTTAACCGTTTTAATGAGCAAGTTGAGCTTGAGATAAGTTTATTTAAAGCATTTCTAGATGAAATGGAAGAGTTAGAAATGACTGATAGAGTTCTCAGTACTTTATCACCATTAATGGCTGATCATATGGCACGTGAAGAATGCTATTACCTTACAAAGCTTGCAGAATCATCAGACCTATCTCAACCGGACTGTGATCCAACTTCTCCTAGATCTGAATATTAGCTTAACGTCAACTTCTAAGAGAAAATCATATAAAAAGAAGGGCTCCTAGACATAGGAACCCTTCTTTTTACTACTTATTTTGATTGCATCATTTTCGTTTTAAAGTCTGTTTCATAATACTCTAATTCTTCACGTATTGTTTGAAACGGACCTTCAATATGACTGATTACTGTTTGTAATGATTCAGGTACACTCTTTGAGAATTTAATAGCGTTCTTACCTGTATAGGCTGAACGACTATCTTCATACCAATTATCAATACGAGGATTAAAAAATTCCTCTACACAATTATGATAAACCCAATATAAAGTCTTCTCGGCTGCAGGCTTTCTAAATGTCTTACCATTTAATATAACTTCACATGCCTGCTTCCCTTCTTCACTAAAAACTAATACACGTCTAAGAGATGAAAGCAAAGATTTAAAATATTCTTTGTCGCTATCTTCTACCTCATTTAGCATTACAGTTATTGTTACATTGTCTAAGTACGTACTTACTTTATCGCAAATTGTTTCTAATGTATCATATGTTTGTGAAAGTTGATTTTCAACTAATGAATTTCCCACTCACAATCACCTCCGAGTTCATGTTATTACGAAAAATATCTCTTCTAATTCTATAATACGATATTTCACTTAAAAAGTCCTTAATTATATTCACAAAAAGTTCATAAATTATGTATTACAGTTGTATTATAAGTTTTTAGTCTATTAGAATATTAGCTACTTCTGCTGCGCCCTTTGATTCCAACTCTTCAAACATTTGGCTAACTTTATCGTAATTTACCCCATGAAACATCTGCCCAAACTCTTTTTGATCATTTAGATAAATTCGTTTCTTTTCTTTATACCCTTGATTTTTTGCAAGACACACTAAAGCTACAATATCTTTAAACGTAACTTCTCTTGCCCCAACAGTAAAAATAGGATCAGACTCATATGGAGTAAAATCACTTACTAATTCATCAAAATATCGAACATATAACAAATTAAATTCTTTCTCCTGACCACCATCCACATAACGAACAGTTGAACGGTTGAAAAAGTCTTCAGAAGTATTTGGCTTTTCCTTCTCTAATTCTTTCCCTTCAGCTACTATAATTTGCATAAAGACCCCTCCCATAATGGAAACATTTTCTCTAATCATTATAAATAAATCTCCTACTTATTACTAGTGCAACAATAAATCAACATTTACATATCTCCTACATTGTTTGGGGTTCTAGGCTTTCTTCAAATTTTCTAAAAAAGAGATCTGCTTCGTCCTCTACTGAATCCTCGTCAATCATTTCTGGTAAAGGAGGAAGTTCCTCAATTGTATTTAATCCAAAATAGTCGAGGAATTCTTTCGTTGTCCCATATAAGATCGCACGACCAACACCATCTAATCTTCCAACTTCCTTAATTAAATATTTAGACGCTAATGTTTGAATCGCCTTCTCTGCCTTCACACCACGCACTTCCTCTATATCGACACGTGTGATAGGTTGCTTGTACGCAATAATCGCTAATGTTTCAAGTGCCGCTTGAGATAACGTATTATGTGTTGGCGATTGTGCCAGCTTTTGAAAATAAGAAGCATGTTCTGGCTTAGTTGTCATTTTAAAACTCCCAGCCACTTCAACTATACGCAATCCTTTATTTTTAATTCTATAAGAAGCCATCAAATCAAGTAAAGCATCCTTTGCAATTGTTTCCTCAACCTCAAGAACATTTGTAATTTCTTTAATACTCATTCCTTCATCACCAGTGACAAATAAAAGTCCCTCGATGATGGCCTTCATTTCTGCTAATGTCAATGGACCTTCCCCTCCTCATAGCTGCTTATCATGATGTCAGAAAAATTCCCTTCTTGTTCGCATCGGATTGCATTCGTTTTCATTAATTCTAATAAAGCTAAAAAGGTAACAACTACATGTGACCGCTCTCTTGATTGAAATAAGAAGGAAAAGCTTTGTTTACCTGGTTTTGCTCTTAAATCTTCCATTATTTCTCCCATTCTTTCTTCAATTGAATACTCCTGACTTTTAATCGTTCTTTCAAGTGGTTTATTCAAAATCTTTCTTTTCAACATTTTTTGATAAGCATTCACCATATCATAGAGAGACACACCTGATATTGACACTTCATTCGTTTCTTTTTCAGAAAGGTATGGTTCTAAGTCCGAGGGAGCTTTCATATGGACAAGAGACCTTTCTTGCTCCTTTTCCTTTAACTCCTTCGCTGCTTCTTTATATTTTCGATATTCGATTAGTCTATTCATTAATTCCTGACGAGGGTCTTCTTCCTCTTCGTCAAAAGAATAGTCGTCTAATAACTCTTCCTGTTGCTTTGGGAGTAGCATTGAACTTTTTATTTGAATTAATGTTGCTGCCATCACTAAATATTCACTAGCAACATCGAGCTGAAGCTCCTGCATCGTATGTATATAATGCATGTATTGGTCAGTAATTCTTGCTACTGGAATATCATATATATCTACTTTTGCTTGATTTATTAAATGTAACAATAAATCCAATGGTCCTTCAAATGCGTCTAACTTGACGTTATATGGATTAATCATAGGGCTAATTCCTTTATTCTCATTCTATATTGCTAATGGGGATTATATCATATTTGTACGACACTATGATAGAGGCCACAGTCTGTAACGTGCATAATGATATACGTTTATGATACACTTTTTCTAGGAGTTGATATTATGTACGTCAAGGCTTACATTGATTATTTAGTTTACTTTAACGGATATCGTGATTACTTTGAATGTCATGAGGTGCTTGAAGAACAGTGGAAGGAAGATAAGGAACATAAGTGGGTAGGGCTAATCCAGTTAGCCGTTGGATTATATCACTTTCGTAGAGACAATACTGTCGGTGCGTTACGTATGCTTAAAAGCTCTAAAAAACTTATACTATCCTACGAAAAAGAAATATCAAAACTACTTATAGATACTAATCAACTGATAAAAGAATTAGATGAAGTTATAGTAAGAATAGAAACCTCTAAACCATACAAGGACATCACTATTCCATTGATAGATGTCAATCTATTCAAAAAATGCGAAATTCTTTGTACTGAAAATGGCTATTCATGGGGAAATCCTAGTAATCTTCAAGAAGAATACCTTATTCACAAGCATACAAAAAGAGATAGAACCGATGTAATATCAGAAAGAAACAAACAATTAGAAGTCAAACGGCAGAAAAAAAGTAAGACTCTTAAGAAATTTGATAATTAAAAATGACACCATTCGCATCACATTCTACTCAAACATATAGCATCACATTGTTTAGGGGTGTCCCAAAGGTAAAAATTAACCTTTGGAACACCCCATTAATGATAATGTCTTAGCTTTCTTTTTCTAACTCATGCTGACACGACTCATAAAAATCAATCGTGTCCTTGTTAGGTACAATTTCACCTTTTATTTTATCTTTCAGTGCTTGAAGCATCCTCGTACCGATTCCTTCGTCTCTAAATGATGGATTTACACTTAAGTGCTGCAGTTGAAAAGAACCGTTATCTAACTGTTGAATCCCAACAACCCCAACGATATCATCTACTTTCCACAGGAAAAGCTTCCAAGATTCATCAGACTCATATCTTTTCATTGTTTGTTGTAGCTTTTTTAAATCCTTTTCACTTGGCATATAAGAAATTAACCCCATCGCTATTTTCTTATGGCTTTGTTTGTACGTGATTAACATAAACATCCCTCATTAATTACAAATTGCCTCAACATTTTCAAGAGCTTTATTTGATAATTTGAGTATTCATATCGTTAATTTGTTATTCTAATTTATTATACTTCATTATCAATAGGTAAAAATCCTTTTTATTAAAATTGTTTTTATATTTTATGAACCAAACAAGTAAATGTTCACAACTTTTACTTGTTTGGTTAAAGGCAATTTATATTCAAAAATAATGAAAGTCTCAAAAGGGCCCTCCTCTTGAGACTTTCTTGTTCATTATTCGAATGAACGACCTAAGTTTGCCATTTCTATCGCTGCTGTAGCAGCATCCCAGCCTTTATTCCCAGCTTTCGTACCAGCTCTTTCAATCGCTTGTTCAATTGTATCCGTCGTTAATACTCCAAAGATGACTGGCTTTCCAGTTTGTAGAGCTAACGTAGCTACCCCCTTAGCAACTTCACTACAAACAAAGTCAAAGTGTGGTGTAGCTCCTCTAATTACTGTTCCTAACGTAATAACCGCATCGTATTTATTTGTATCAAGCATTTTCTTTGCAGCAAATGGAATTTCAAATGCACCAGGTACCCACGCTACATCAATACCTGCTTCGTCTACTCCATGGCGTTTAAGAGCATCCTCTGCTCCACCTAAAAGCTTACTTGTAATAAATTCATTAAAACGTCCAACAACAATCCCTACTTTTAAGCCTGATCCAACTAAATTACCTTCATATACTTTACCCATTATATGTTCCTCCTTGTGTTTGAAACGAATTTTTTATGTACTAACTTCCTGTTTCGAATACTTATTATACTTGCTACTACTAGGAGAGATTTTAACACTCCTAGTAATTAGCAATGCTTACAACCGATTATAGATGAAGCATATGACCTAGCTTTGTATTCTTTGTTCGTAAATATTTTTCATTGTCTTTATTATGTGGCATTTGAATCGCTACACGATCGACGACCTCTAGACCATACCCTTTTAACCCTGTTATTTTTCTAGGATTATTTGTTAAAAGCTTCATTTGTCTTATTCCTAAATCACGTAAAATTTGAGCTCCAATTCCGTACTCACGTAAATCTGGTGGAAACCCTAACTTTTCATTTGCTTCTACTGTATCGTAACCTTCCTCTTGAAGCTTATAGGCTCTCAACTTATTCATTAAACCGATTCCTCTACCTTCTTGCCGCATATATAGTAATACGCCACTACCAGCCTCTTCAATTTGTGTTAAAGCGGCGTGTAATTGAGGCCCACAATCACAACGATAAGAACCAAATACATCACCTGTTAAACATTCAGAATGAACACGAACAAGAGTAGGTTCATCTTGAGAAATTTCTCCTTTAACAAGAGCTATACTTTCTTTCCCTTCGATTACATCCGAAAATCCAATCGCACGAAATTCACCAAATTCAGTTGGGAGATTAATTTCTACTTCTCTTTTCACAAGAGTATCTTTACGATGACGGTATTGAATTAAGTCTTTTATTGTAATCATTTTCAAATCATGCTCATCAGCAATTTTTCGTAAATCTGGTACTCGAGCCATTGTTCCATCAGCATTCATAATTTCACAAATAACACCTGCTGGCTTTGAGCCTGCTAATCGAGCTAAATCAACTGCAGCTTCTGTATGTCCAGCTCTTCTTAAAACACCACCGTTTTTTGCAACAAGTGGGAAGATATGACCTGGGCGTTTAAAATGATTTGGCTTTGCATTCATATCAATTAGCGCTTGTACAGTATCTGAGCGTTCTTTCGCAGAAATCCCTGTTGTTGACGTATGATGATCAATGCTTACTGTAAATGCTGTACCATGCGGATCTGTATTATGATCCACCATAGGGACTAATTCTAGTTCGCGCGCTCGTTCTTCAGTAATTGGTGCACATACAAGGCCTCTACCATGTGTGATCATAAAGTTTATCACTTCTGGAGTTGTTTTTTCTGCTATTGATACAAAGTCCCCTTCATTCTCACGGTCTTCATCGTCACAAACGATAACAACATTCCCCTGAATTAGTTCATATATCGCTTCCTCAATTGGATCAAACATGATTTCCACCCCTTCTTTTTAACTCATTATTTTTATTTAAAACCGTGCTCTTCTAGAAAACTCGAAGTAATATTACTTTTATTTGCATTGTTATCAAAACGACGAGAAATAAATTGCTCAATATATTTACCAATTACATCACACTCTAGATTAACAATATCCCCTATTCCTTTTTCACCCATTAACGTTTCCGTTAAAGTATGTGGAATAATCGATACAGTAATTGTATTGTCTGTTACACCGAACACTGTTAAACTTGTTCCATCAAGAGCTACAGACCCTTTTTGAATGAAATACTGCCGTAATTCTTCCGGCACTTTAATTTCAAAGTAAACAGCGTTATCTAACGATTTTTTGCTAACAATCTCACCAACACCATCTACATGACCAGAAACAAAATGTCCTCCGAAACGACCATTTGCTGCCATTGCTCGTTCTAGATTAACCTTTGAACCTCTCCCTAACATTCGTAAGCTTGTATTTTTTACTGTTTCAGGCATTAAATCCACAGTAAATTCTGAGGAGGTAAAGGATGTAACCGTTAAACAAACACCGTTCACAGCTATACTATCACCTAAGTTCGTGTCAGTTAACACTTTCTTCCCTTTTATCGTCATCACAATCGAATCGCCTGTTTGACTCATTTTTTCTATTGTTCCCAATTCTTCAATGATTCCTGTAAACATATTATCCCCCCTCTTTACGACTTAGTGATCATTTCCGAAATTATTTTTATATCTTTTCCGATTCTTTCAATTGACTTTATTTCTAGGTCGACAACTTCATCCATTGTCGAAAAACCAGCTCCAGCTACCGATGTAGGAGCTAATCTACCACCAATAAACTTTGGAGCAACATACGTAATGATTTGATTAATACAATTTGCAGCTACAAAGCTACCGTTTATTTCCGCACCACCTTCTACAAATAAAGAAGAAATGCCACGTGAACCTAAAAGTCGGAGTAGCTCTCGTATTTCTATTTTTTCATTTGAGATCCTAAGTACTGTTACACCACGTTCAACTAACTCTCGTTCCTTTTCAGTATTACTAGAAGAGGATGTTACAATCCATGTATCTGCTTCTCCATCAGTAACAACATTTGCATCAAGAGGTGTTCTAAGATGATGGTCGAGAATAATTCGAATTGGATTTTTCCCACCATGTGGGAGCCTTGTAGTTAATGACGGATTATCAGCTAGTACTGTCCCAATTCCTACAAGAATGCCGTCATGTTGATGTCGGTATAAATGGACATCTTCTCTTGCCTCACTACCTGTAATCCATTTACTCTCTCCTGTATATGTTGCCGTTTTACCATCTAGACTTGTAGCAGATTTCATCGTTACATAAGGCATTTTTGTTTGAATAAAATGGTAAAAAACTTTATTTAATGCATCTGCCTCTTCTTTGAATAATCCAACTTCTACCTCTATACCTGCTTGTTTAATTCGCTCAATTCCTTTTCCCGCAACTTTCGGATTAGGATCAACTGTTGCAATAACAACTCGCTTTAGTTCTTTTCTAATAATTAAATCTGCACACGGCGGCGTTTTTCCAAAATGGCTACAAGGTTCTAACGTAACATATATTGTAGCCCCTTTTGCCTTTTCCCCTGCCATCTCTAATGCATTAACTTCAGCATGAGCTTCACCTGCTTTTAGGTGTGCTCCCATACCAATAATTTGTCCATCCTTAACAACGACTGAACCAACCAAAGGATTAGGCGTTGTTTGTCCTGCTGCACTTTGAGCCAATTGTATTGCAAGCTTCATATAATCTTTGTCATTCATGAGCCAAGAACCTCGCTCTCTCGATTGCACTTATATATGTTATGTTATTTTATCACAACAAAAAGCCCCATTAGAAATCTCTATGGGGAAGAAAAGCATTTAAAAGTAGGCAACTCAAATAGCCCTTTAGAAGACAGACTTCACCTGTCACTCTTACCTTTCAAATAACTTGCTCTCCTTCTCCCATCCAGACTTTAACTGTCGGCCCTGGAGTTGCACCAGATCCACCGCTTTTCAAAAGAAAACCGGGTCACGGACTAAGAGGTATTACTACCTCATCACCGCCGGTAGGGAATTTCACCCACCCCCGAAGGAAATTATTATATTGTGTTAAAGCACTATCTTACTATCATTCTATTAAAGAAATATCCTTAATTAAAGGAATAATACCATTTACCAAAGAATAATGCAAATATTCAACATCAATCTCTATTTTTGTTGAAAACTGTTGTTCTATTTCTGCCATCAGCTTTAGACTGATAAAGGGCAGAATCAGCTCTTTCTATTATCGTTTTTGGGTGGATATCATCTGACTGAAAACTAGAAACACCTAATGAAATTGTAATTGGTTTTCCTGATGGACTTGGTGTTTCTGCAACTTTAATTCGTAGACGTTCAGCAATAAATTCAGACAATACGTTTTGTATATCTGTAACTCTTTTATGTGATTGAAAGAGTATTTAACGACAAAAAAGCCCACTATGAATTCGCACTCATAATGGGCTTGCTTAATATAATTATTTTACTCTTCCCAAACCTTGACTTCACTCATTACGTCTCCTTGTTGGATGCGTAATACTGTATCCATACCTTCTGTTACTTTACCAAAAACTGTATGAACACCATCTAAATGTGGTTGTGGCTCATGAACGATGAAGAACTGGCTTCCACCAGTATCTTTACCTGCATGTGCCATTGAAAGAGAACCAGCCTCATGCTTATGAGGGTTTCCTTCTGTTTCACATTTAATTGTGTAACCAGGACCACCAGTACCATTACCTGTTGGACAACCACCTTGAGCAACAAAGTGTGGAATTACACGATGGAAAGTTAAACCATTATAATAACCTTTATTAGCTAATGTTTCAAAGTTTTCAACTGTTCCAGGCGCTTCCTCTGGGTATAGTTCAAACGTGATTTTTTCTCCATTTTCAAATGCAATACTACCTTTTTTCATTATGTATACCTCCTAATATTAAAAGCTCGTCTTATTGTACTACAAACTATATGTAAAAGTGAAATAAGAAAGACAACTTTAATATGTATAGAAAGTAATTAGCTATAGTAGCTCTTCCTCACAGTAAAGAACAAAACCGCAAAAGCGGTATTTGTTTGAAGCAATGTGCGGAGCCACTACCTTGTGTTGAGCTTAACAGCAAGTGCTTTTCTTGCTGTTAAGCGTGTAGTGTGCGCAGCCATTGCTCTTTTTTGATTATCCACATAAATGTATTTTTAAGTTTCTAAATCATTAAAAAAGAT